>JANNFZ010000498.1:0-2677 GCA_031380375.1 Hyphomicrobiales bacterium | reverse complement strand
CGAGGCGGCGGCATACCTCGGCCACCGACGACCCATCCTCCGTCAGGATCAACAATCGCGCATCCGGTTGAATGAAGCATTCGACATTGGCGGCGGGGCGGCCATGGATCGTGAAGCAATCACAATCCGGCAGCGACCAGCCGAGATGTGCTGCGGCAAGTGAAAAGGCCGAGAGGCCGGGAATGATCACAACCTCAGCCATCGGCACGAAGGTCAGAATTTTTCTTGCCACACCGAAATTCATGGGATCTCCGGTGGCAAGCATGACTGTGGGCTTTCCGGCAAGCGGCTTCACCATTTCAACAACCCTGGAAAAAGGTTGCGGCCATTCAATGTGTTTTGCCGTGCCCACCGGCAGCATGGCCAGAGTGCGATCCGAACCGATGACAAATTTAGCCGTGACCAGCGCATGTTTGGACCGCGTTGAAAGGCCCTCATGGCCGTCCTCACCGATGCCGATAATGGTGAGCCAAGGCGTCATTGTTTCAAACCGAGCAGGGCATTGACGACTGCCGCCGCCATGGCGGAGCCGCCCTGTCTCCCGCGCAATGTGGCAAAGGGAATGCCCTTTGCCCGCTTGATGAGTAGATCCTTGCTTTCGGCCGCTCCCACAAATCCGACTGGAAAGCCAATGATCGCCGCAGGTTTGGGCGCACCCGCTGCCAGCATGTCGAGCAGGTGGAAGAGGGCCGTCGGTGCGTTGCCGATGACAACGACGCTGCCTTCCAGCATGGGGCGCCAAAGCTCGACTGCGGCGGCAGAGCGGGTGGTCGACAATTCACTGGCAATGGATTTGGTTTCAAGGTTGTTCAGTGTACAGATGATCCGTCCGCGGTCCGGCAACAGGCGCGAGATGATGCCGTGGCGCACCATTTCAACATCGACAAGAATCGGAGCGTTTGCCGCCAGTGCCGTCTTCGCGGTGGGGACAAAGTCGGCGGAGAACAACAAGTCCCGGGCGATTTCGGTCATGCCGCAGGCATGGATGACACGCACCGCCACGCCACGGGCATTTTCCGGCAGCAATGACAAATCAGTCTCGGCGAGGATTGACTCGAACGAGAGTTTGTAGATGTCGTCGGGATTTTTGAGATAATCGTTCACGGCTTCAACGTCCGGGGTCCAAGGGGGTGATCGGCATGGGGATAGAGCGCGTGGGTATGATCATGATGATCGTGTGAGTGGGAGTGGCCGGGCCTGCTTTCCAGTTCAAATGGTCCTGATGGTGCAGCGCCGTTGGCATTGATGCCTTCGACATGGTGGTGGTGGCTTTCCTGCGCCGCCCCAACATCTGCTTCAAACCCCAACACCTGGGTCCGATATTTGCATAGCTGGCAGTTCATGGCGACATCGCCTGAAAGAATCTGCTCGATGCGTTCAACAAATGTATCGATTACTGCCGCATGGTCGTTGAGATAGGGGGCTTTGACAAATTCGGTGCCGGGGTATCGGGCGGCGACAACATCGGTGGCGTCATAGATGCGCTGCACGAGAATCCCCGTGAAAAGAAAATACGGGAATACGATGATGCGCTTGAAACCGAGTTTGAGGACATGTTCAAGGGCCGGTTCGACAAGCGGGAAGGTGACACCGGAATAGGCAACCTCGCCCCAGCCAAAGCCGAAGCCTTCCCAGAGCATGCGCATGACCTTGGACACGTTGGAATTTGCGTCGGGATCCGATGCACCGCGCCCGACGACCACCAGCATGGTATCGTGGCGCGAGATGTGCTCGCCCGCCGACTTTAAAGCCTCATTGATGCGGTCACCGGCGGCGCGCAACATCTTGGGGTCGATGCCCAATTCCTTGCCATAGGTGATTGCGAGGCCGTTTTGTGCTGCATAGGTGTTGAGCACCGAAGGAATATCGTTCTTGGCGTGGCCTGCGGCGAACAGCATGCCGGGCACAGCCAGCACCCGCGACACACCGCTGGCTTTCAACCTGTCGAGGCCATCGCGGATGATCGGCGTGGCAAATTCGAGATAACCGAACTCCACGGGATAGTGTGGCAGGCGCTTTTTGAGATGTTGGGCGAGCACGGCAAATTCCGTCACCGCATCGGTGTCGCGGCTGCCATGGCCGCACAGCATCACACCCAGTTTTTCGGTCATCACTCTGCCTTCCCAATGCGCAACGCCGATCATCATGGATCGGGGAAAGGCAGCTTCCGGACTTGGCCCCCTTCGAGGGTCAGCCGCACCGAAGTCGCTCTCAGCCCCGTCGTGTGGGGCGCTGCTGGAGCAGACCGTTATCGCTTGAGGCGCAAGAACTCAAATGGATTCGCGAATGATTTTCCCGTCTGAGTCAATTTTCGCCTGAAAAACTCTGCAAATCCCGTTTGCTGATTTCTTCAGGTGATCGGAATCCTCTTTTGTCATATTCCAACCAAGTGTCAGGGATACCGGACGAACGCCTGTCTCAAAGAGGTATATTTCGTCTTGCTTGCGGCAATCTTCAAGGGCCTTTGCAACCCGCCATTCGTTTTCGTATGCCCAGTCACTATGTTTGCAGAAGAAGACATTGTTTTGTGATTTCGGGTCAAATGTCAGACCCGGTATATCGTCATGATAGGTCACAGCCATGAGGTTGTTGAGAGTGCCAGTCTGATCGCCCGCAAACTTGCCGCCAAGACCGTCATATTCGTACACGAAGCCGCCGGCGTTGGACGCGTAGTGCG
>JANNFZ010000480.1:0-2747 GCA_031380375.1 Hyphomicrobiales bacterium | reverse complement strand
TCAACGCCTGCGCCATATCATTGACGTAAATGATAATGTTTACGGTACGATAGGCACTCATCCGCACAATGCACATGAGGAATTGGACCTTGGCGTTGCCGACTATGTGGCACTTGCCGCCCATCCGAAAGTCATTGGCATCGGTGAAGCGGGCCTCGACCAGCACTATGACTACAGCCCCTTGGCCGCCCAGGAGCAGGGTTTCCGCACGCAGATTGCGGCGGCGCGTGAAACCGGATTGCCATTGGTCATCCACACCCGAGAAGCCGAAGAAAATACCGCCCGGGTCTTGGATGATGAAATGGCCAAGGGCGCATTCAAGGCTGTGCTCCATTGTTTCACCTCTGCCGATTGGTTGGCGAAAAAAGGCATGGAACTTGGATTCTATGTCTCGTTCTCCGGCATACTGACCTACAAGGCTGCGGAGAATTTGCGCGAGACCGCGAAAGGCCTGCCCGAAGATCGCATTCTTGTTGAAACTGATGCACCCTTTCTCACGCCTGTGCCCTTTCGCGGCAAATCCAACGAGCCGGCGTTTGTAAGAAAGACCCTCGAGGTGCTGGCCGAAACCCGTGGCGTCAGCGTCGATCATATGGCACGCGCCACCAGCGACAATTTTTTCCGTCTCTTTTCAAAGGCCAAGCGGCCAGTGGGCTTCATGTGAGCCTGAAACTTACCATATTGGGCTGCGGCTCATCGGGCGGTGTTCCCCGTATCGGCGGTGACTGGGGCGCTTGCGATTCCGGCAACCCGAAAAACCGCCGCCGCCGTTGCTCGGTGCTGCTGGAGCAAAAGGGCAGGTCCGGCACAACGCGTGTCGTCATTGACACTTCCCCCGACTTCCGCGACCAGATGCTGGGTGCCGCTGTCGGCGAAATCGACGGCGTGTGGTTCAGCCACGAACATGCCGACCACACCCATGGCTTTGATGACTTGCGCGCCTTTTACTTGCGTCAACGCCGCCTTGTGCCCATATGGGCAGACCAACCGACTATCGCCATGCTGCGCCAGCGTTTTGCCTATTGCTTCGAATCAGCCCCCGGAAGTGACTACCCTCCCATTGTCAAAAGCCACGCGATCGAAACGGGTGCAGGTTTTTCGACGCGGGGTGCGGGGGGTGAGATCACAGCCCTGCCGTTTTCGGTGCAGCACGGCAGCATCGAAGCGCTCGGATTCCGGATTGGCAATATCGCCTATACCCCTGATCTCAATGGCATTCCTGAAGCCAGTTTCCCCGCACTGGCAGGCCTTGATGTGTGGATCGTCGATGCCCTTAAGCGCACCCGCCATCCCAGCCATTTTTCACTTGCCGAGACGCTGCATTGGATTGACCGGCTGAAACCAGGCCGCGCCATCATCACCAACATGCATGTCGACCTTGACTATGCGACACTGCTGCGTGAATTGCCTCCGGGTGTTGAACCCGCATTTGATGGTATGATCGTCACAACCTGATGTCCCCGAACTGGAGAATCGCCATGCGCCGCCCCTCGCTTTCCCTGACTCTCTGTCTGTCGTTCCTGGCTACGGCGTCGCCTCTCGCGGCACAGACGGCCTGTGCGCCGGAAGCACCGATGAAGGCCGCCGGCGTGTTTGCCCGTGAGCCCTTCGGAGCCGGCAGCTGGCGCATGTTGAACGGGCTTGGCGATCCGGGCCTTGCTGCCGAAAGCAGCTCTTATGACGGCTGGGCCAAGGCTGACGAATGGCGCAAGCGCACCGCCGAATTGGCACCGGAAATGCTGGGCTTGCAAAAGGTGGCCTACAATTGCCGCATGGGCTACGCGCTCGAAACCCTCAATGCCCGGGTGGGCCAGCTTGGCCCCACTGACCCCTATATCAAGCAATGGCTCAACGCCCAGGACAAGGTCTTGCGCGCCTGCGACGACCAGGCGACTGAACCAACTGCACTTCCGCCACCACTGGAAGTGAAGTCTGAACTCGCGCAGTTGCAAATCGACGACCGTGCCTATCAAGAGGCCTCGGTGGCGTTCTATCGCGACAAGCCGAATGCCGTGCAAATGTTCCGCGCCATTGCGGCCACGCAATCTACGCATCGGGCGGCGGCGCGCTACAACATCGCCAATCTTCTGGCCAATGCCAATAACGTTGTGGAAGCCCGCACCGAAGCAGCAAGCATTCTCGCTGATCCGTCGCTCGCCTCCGTGCACCCCATTACCAAGGAACTCCAAGGCTATATCGCCAACCTGGAGGACACAGCGCAGGGCTGGACGGAATTGCTCGACAACACCATCACAACATTGAGCCAAACGTCAGCCGCCGTCACAGCCAGCCCGGCGGAAAAGGCGCGTTTTGCCGCCGCCCTTTATGACATTGAATATGCCGGCGTCCGGGCCAAGCGCGATGATTGGTGGATTGCCGCCAAGCTTCCCGAAAATCCGACACTGTCAAAAGCCATTGTTGACGCAAGCCGCAAACACCCCATGGCGCTGTGGATGATGGCCGGACAATCGGTTAACGAGCCATTTGCCAAGGCACCTTGGGCCCTTGTCGGACCTGCATGGTCTGCCTGGGGCACGTCTTACGTTGACCGGGCGTTGGCCATTGAACCCACAGGCAAGGGCATCACTGGTCCGGCCCTCGATGTTCTCTTGGCCGAAAAGGCCGGCAGCGATGATGCGAGCCGTGGCCGCCTTTGGGTCAAGGCCAAGGCCGCCGTTGCCAGCGCACAATCAAGTTGCGGCACCGCGCCGGAAACGGCAGCAATTTCCGAACTATTGCTTCAGGCA
>JANNFZ010000400.1:0-15712 GCA_031380375.1 Hyphomicrobiales bacterium | reverse complement strand
GCGGGGTGCCGTTCCCAGTATTTTCGCAATCAAACCCACAAGGCCGGGATTGGCCTTGAGCATGGCAAAGAGTTGCAAGCCCGCCGGCAGGCCCGCGAGAAAGCGGTCGAACTCAACGAAGCTGCGGTCGGCATCGCCACTGGCAGCCAGCGCCTTCAACAGCGCCGGCATGAGTTCGGTCAGGATTTCGCGGGCCTGCCTGGTGCGCGTCGCGGCATAGCGCCCGAAGTGCCAGCCGCGAATGGTGGCCGAGACTTCCGAGGCTTGCGCATAGCCCATGCGGGTCAGTGTCCCGATCGTTTCCGGGTCATCTTCACCGCCGGTAAAGACAAGGCTGCCTGTGTCGCTGCCAAGGGTGGCTGAATCGGTAAAGAGGCGTGAGGAATGGGTTTTGACAGTTTCGAGCGTGGCGCGGAGTTTTACCGCAAGGGCAGCACCATCGGCGAAGCCCGCAAAGCGGGCGTAGTTTTCAAAAGCCATTGCCTCGGCAGGCACGAGATGGGTCTGCTGGTCATCGAGCATTTGGGCACGGTGTTCGAGCATGCGGAGAATGCGGTAACAGTCCGAGAGTTCCGCCGCAGTGCCATGCTCAATCCACTTCGCCTGTTCGAGCGCTTCCAGCATGGCAATGGTGCCACGGCCGCGCAAAGCCGGATTGCGGCCCCCGGCGATCAATTGCTGGGTCTGCACAAAAAATTCGATTTCACGAATGCCGCCACGGCCAAGTTTAAGATTGTGGCCCTCGACGGCGATTTCGCCATGGCCCTTGGCCGCATGGATTTGCCGGATCAGTGATTGCACGTCGGCGATCGATGCAAAGTCGAGGTGCTTGCGCCAGACGTAAGGTTTGAGGCGGTCGAGAAATTCTTCGCCCAGCGCCGTGTCACCTGCCACAGGCCGCGCCTTGACATAGGCGGCCCGTTCCCAATTCTGGCCGAGGTTTTCATAGTAGTGGGCGGCGGCCTCCATGGCGATGGCGACTTGCGTGGCGCGGGGGTCGGGACGCAGGCGCAAATCAACGCGAAACACATAGCCTTCCTCGGTCCCATCCTGCAGCAGGGTCACAAGCTTCTTGGTGATGCGGACGAAGACCTGTGCGGCATCGGCATTTTCGGCCATCGGTGCTGTTTCCGGATCGAAGAAGACAATCAAGTCAATGTCGCTGGAATAGTTGAGTTCCCCTGCCCCGTGTTTGCCCATGGCAAGAACCACAAAGCCTGAGCCGAAGCCTGGCTTCGACCCGTCAGGCAGTGCCAGCTTGCCCGCCCTTTGCGCCTCGAGGAGCAGGGCATTGACGGCGGCAGAGGTTGCGGCATCGGCAAATGCCGTCAGCGCGGCCGTCACCTCATCCACCGTCCAGGCGCGACCCAGATCGGCAAGTGCGGCGAGCAGCGCCATGCGGGCTTTGCACTGGCGGAGGACACGCCCCGTTGCCTCGCTGTCGCCGAGGAATGCCGAAGCGCTGCTATCAGCGCAGATTTGGGCCAGCATGACTTCCGGATCGTTGTCGAAACAGTCCGCTGCAAATTCAAAATGGTGGCGCAGAAGATCACGGAGATAATGCGACCCCGAGATGATGGAATCGAGAAACACCGCGTGGGGCTTCAGTCGCGCCGCAACAGCGGCAGGGCAGTCCTCCCAGAAATGCGCAATCGCAGGGCCATCAAGACCGTTGAGCCACGGGCCTTTGAGCAAATCAGCAAGTGGCCGTGGCATGAGGTCGAATGCTCCCTAACAGGGGAGCCTTACCGCGCCTCGTCCAAAAGCGGAAGTTCCAGTGTCGCCGCAAGGCCAGGGCCGGCGTCAGCAAGGGTAAGTTTTCCGCCATGGAGTTTCATGACCGAGGCAACCAGTGAAAGGCCGAGCCCGTTGCCGGGCTTGCTGCGGCTTTCATCAAGACGCACGAAACGCTCAAGGACCCGTTCGCGCTGATCTTCGGGAATGCCCTCGCCGTGGTCGCTGACGGAAATAATCGCGTGCCCCCCGGACGCCGATGCGGCAATCGCCAGCTGGACGCCGCTGCCACCGGAAGGAGAGCCATATTTCATGGCATTGTCGAGAAGGTTGCTGAGCGCCTGGGCCAACAATTGCCGGTCGGCGCGCACCGGAAGCGCACCACTGACATTGACCGAAAGCCGGCCTCCCGCCTCGTCCACTATCGGTTCATAGAGTTCCGCCACTTCGCGCACGATGTCGGCTGCATCATTGGCGACCAGGCCTTCGCGTGTGTTGCCAGCCTCGGCGCGGGCAATCGACAAGAGTGCGTTGAAGGTTTGCAACAGATGGTCGCTTTCCTCGATGGTTTTTTCGAGTGCCGCGCGTTGTTCGCTCCTGTCGCCTGAACGAAGTGCTGATTCGACCCGGGCCCGGAGGCGGGTCAGCGGTGTTTTGAGGTCATGGGCGACATTGCTCGACACTTCCTTCATGCCGGCCATCAGCCGTTCGATCTGCGACAGCATTTCATTGAGTGAGGTGGCGAGCCGGTCCAATTCATCGCCCGAACCTGACACAGGCATGCGTTGGGCCAGGTCGCCTGCCATGATCGAGCGGCTCGCACCGGTAATGGCATCGACGCGGCGGAGGAAGTTGCGGCTCAAGAAAATACCGCCCCCCACCCCCAGCACCGTGGCGAGGCCGAGCGCCCAGAGCACGGCCCGCTGGATTGTGTCTCGAAACTGGCGCTGTTCCTGCACGTCGCGGCCAACCAGCAGCGTGTAGCCGCCGCTGAGTGTGGTGAAATAGGCGCGGCCGGAATGGTTTTGCTTTGCTGCGCCTTTGCCAACATTGATGGGGAAATCGATCCAGCCAGACTCGGTTGTTTCAAAGGGCGGCAAGACGTCGAGATTGCCGACGACGCGGGCTTTTTTTGCATTGGCCATGAAATAGATGGTGCCCGCCCCCTCTTCGACGCGGCGGTTCACGACGTCGGCAACGCCCTGAAGTCCAAGAATGCGGTATTGATCAGCAAGCCCCTGCACTTCGGCGCGGATTGTCTCGTCGGTCTGGCGCTCCAGAAGGCTCACCGTGTTCCAGTACACATAGCCGAGCACCGCCCCAACCGAGATGGCGAAGAATACCAGATAGACGGCGACAAGCCGGAATGTGGAAGTTCTGAAGATTTTCGGATTAAGCGTCACGCACCATGTATCCGGCACCACGCACGGTTTGCAACAGGGGTTCGTCAAAACCCTTGTCGATCTTGGAGCGCAGTCTTGAAACATGGACGTCGATGACATTGGTCTGGGGATCGAAATGATAATCCCAGACATTTTCGAGCAGCATGGTGCGGGTTACGATGTGACCGGCATTGCGCAGGAGATATTCCAGCAGTTTGAACTCGCGGGGTTGGAGCAGGATTGGCTTGCCGCCACGCGTCACACTGCGGGACAACAGATCCATTTCGAGGTCGCAGGCCCGGAGCCTGGTTTCCTGGGTTGGCTCGCCGGAGCGTCGTGACAGTCCCTCCATGCGGGCCAGCAATTCGGCAAATGCATAGGGCTTGGCGAGGTAGTCATCACCGCCTGCACGCAGGCCCTTGACGCGTTCATCGACATCGGAAAGCGCACTGAGGATCAGCACCGGGGTTTTGATGCCCTCGGCGCGAATGGTCTTGATCAGGGAAAGGCCATCGAGTTTTGGCAACATGCGATCAACAATCAGCACATCATGGATGGCTTCGCGGGCCAGCGCCAGGCCGTCTTCACCATCCCCTGCAAGATCGGCGACGTGACCCGATTCCTCCAATCCTTTCAACAACCAACTGGCGGCTTCGCGGTCGTCTTCGATCACCAGAATGCGCATGGATTGTCCCTTGGCCCTGGGGCCGGGTAAAATAGCCTGTTCATTGGCGGTTACTTGCATGGCTTTACTCTTTTGAAAAGGGGCGGCGCGGAGACAGTTCAGGGGAACGTCGGGGGAAGGCTGTCTCCGCGCCTAAGGGCGTTCGCTGAGCGGGGAAGCGATGATTACGCCCTGTTACGATGATACGTGGGGATTGCCCCTCCTGGTTTTCAACTCTTTTCACGAGGCAGTGTGATGTAACGCTGGTTGTCGCCGGAGCGCACCAGCATGACCACACGCTTGCCGGTTTCACCTTTCAGGATCTTCTGGATGTCGGCGGGGCTTGAAACTTCATCGCCCGCCACCTCGAGGATCACATCGCCGGTTTGCAAGCCACGCTCGGCGGCGGGGGACTTGGGGTCAATGCCGGTGATCTTGACGCCCGCGCCATCATCGGCGGGGGCCACGTCAAGGCCGAGGCTCGAGAGGTCAAAGCCTTCCGCTGCCGCAGGCTTCGAGGCCATTTTGGGCATCTCGCCGGGCATGGCGCCGAGCTTGACCATGATGACTTCCGCTTTGCCGTTGCGGATGATATCCACCGGGATTTCAACGCCGGGCTTCACCTTGGCGATGGTGCGGGCAAGATCGCGGGCATCGTCGATGTCCTCGCCATTGGCCTTGAGGATGGTGTCGCCCTGCTTGAGGCCGGATTTCAGCGCCGGGGAATCCTCCGTCAGGTCCGAGATGATGGCACCTTTTGCGGTTTTGAGGCCAAGGCCCTCAGCCAGGTCTTCGGTCACAGGCTGGATTTTCACGCCAAGCCAACCGCGCGTCACAGCGCCATCGGACTTGAGGCTGTCCACCACCTCGCTCACCATCTTGGCGGGGATGGCAAAGCCAATTCCCACCGAACCGCCGGACGGCGAGAAAATGGCGGTATTGACGCCGACCACATCGCCTTCAAGGTTGAAGGCGGGGCCGCCAGAATTGCCTTTGTTGATCGAGGCGTCGATCTGCAGGAAATCATCGTAGGGGCCGGAGCCGATGTCGCGGCCACGGGCCGAGATGATGCCGGCAGTAACGGTGCCGCCAAGCCCGAAGGGATTGCCGACAGCCATGACCCAGTCACCGACCTTGGCGTCGCTTGCAGCGAGCTTGACGGCGGGGAATGACTTGTCGGACTTGATCTTGAGCAGGGCCAAATCGGTCTTGGGATCGGTGCCGATGACGGTTGCGTCATATTCATCGCCGGACTGGAAGCGCACTGTGACCTGGCTGGCATCCTCGACAACATGGTTGTTGGTGACCACATAACCATCGGTGGAGACGATAAAACCCGAACCCTGCGCCATGCCTTCCGGACGGTTGGGGCGGCTTGGGAACTGGTCACGGAATTGCGGAAATTTCTCCAGAAAGTCCTTAAATTGCTGGGGCATTTCGGGGCTGGCGGCGTCAGCCGAAGCGGGGCGCAGTTTCACTTCGACGCTCACCACCGAAGGCATGACCTTTTCGACGAGCGGCGCAAAGCTCCGGGTCGGGTCAACCATTGTCGTGTCGTCGGCTTGTACGGGCAGCGGCACAAGTGACGAGGCCGTCAGCACCGTGGTGCCCAACAGGGCAGCACCAAGAAGGCCGTAGACGGTCTTGCGGGTGATGGTGAATGTGGCGGATGGCATGTTCGGCGACTCCTTCAAATCAGAGTGCCATGATTAAGAGCCAGCGCTTTACCCCAACATTACGTGGGCATGAATTGCGAGTAATGATGATGGCGAAGGCAAGGCAGATCAGTCGTTCAACAGGCGGTCAAGCTTTGCCTGTTCCTGGTCCGAGAGCCTGTCGGGCGTTGACTGTCGGTCGCGCCGCCGCCACAGCAGCACGCCACCCACAATTACTATAGCAAAGGGCGTGAGCCACAACACCGCCGTGTGGCTGGTGAAACGGGGCCTCAGCAACACATAATCGCCATAACGCGCCACCACGAAATCCACGACTTCGACGTCGGACTTCTGTGCCAGCAATTGCTCGCGGATAAGGATGCGCAAGTCACGGGCCACCGGCGCTTCACTGTCATCAATGGATTGGTTCTGGCAGACAAGACACCGGAGTCCCGCCGAAATGGCGCGGGCACGGGCCTCCAGTGTTGCATCGGTGAGTATCTCGTCAGGCTGCACGGCTCGGGCCGGCGCTGACAAGAGCAACAGGCTGAGGAGCATCGCCACTTGCGGCAAGAGACCCCTCTTCCGCCGCGCAGCATTCGGGAGAGGGGATGCCATGAACTACTCCGCCGGTTGCAAGGGCCGCGCCGCCCGTTTCGCCACGCCAATGCGCAAGCGGCGGTCGGTCAATGAAATCAAGCCGCCGAGGAACATGATTGTGGCACCGACCCAGATCCAGCTGGCCAGCGGCTGGAACGTGGCGCGCACCACATGGCCGCCGTCATTGCCAGCATCTCCCAACACCACATAGATGTCGCCCCAGAAGGTTTGCAGCAATCCGACTTCCGTCGTTGGAATATTGCCTGGCGCAAACAGCCGCTTTTCGGATATAACATCGGCCACGTCGCTGTCCCCTTTGGTGATGCGGAACAGCCCCTGGCGGCCCACATAATTCGGACCCTGCAAAGGTTCCTCGGCACGGAAGGTAACGGTGTAGCCCGCGACTTCAACTTTCTCACCGACCTTGAGCGATACAATATGCTCCTCGCGCCACAGCGACAGGATGATGACACCGATGATAAGCAGGCCAAGCCCGCCATGGGCCATGGTGGTGCCAAAGGCGCTGCGCGGCAGGCCCTTCAATCTGGCCCAGACATTCGCAAGGGGCAACGCACCAAGGCCAATGCGTTGGGAAAATTCAGCGAGTGCGCCCAAGAGCAACCACACACCCAAACCAATACCGACGGGTGCCAGCCACGGCCCACGTTGCGTGAAAGCAAGAACGGCGAGTGCCGCAACAAGTGCCAACACCGCCGCTCCCCACAGGCGCTGCATGACAGGCAAGACATCGGCCCGCTTCCATGTCAGCAAGGGCCCGAATGGCACCAGCAGCAAAAGCGGCAGCACGATGGGGCCGAAGGTCAGGTTGAAATAGGGAGGCCCCACGGAAATCTTCTCGCCCGTCACGGTTTCCAAGGCGAGTGGATAAAGCGTGCCGATAAACACCGCCGCACAGGCTGCACAGATCAACAGATTGTTCAGCACCAATCCGCCCTCACGGCTCAAGGGTGCGAATAATCCCCCGGCCTTCAAGGCGGGTGCCCGCAGCGCAAACAGCGTGAGACTGCCGCCAATGAAAAACGCGAGGATCAAGAGAATGAAAAATCCGCGCGCTGGGTCCACGGCAAAGGCATGAACCGAGGTCAACACGCCGGAGCGCACCAAAAACGTGCCGAGCAGCGACAATGAGAAGGCGAGGACGGACAAAAGTATCGTCCAGATTTTCAGCGCACCGCGTTTCTCCACCACGATGGCTGAATGCAACAGGGCCGTCGCCACCATCCACGGCATGAAGCTGGCATTCTCAACCGGGTCCCAGAACCAGAAACCGCCCCAGCCCAATTCATAATAGGCCCACCACGATCCCATGCCGATGCCGATGGTGAGACAGGCCCATGAAAGCAGCGTCCACGGCCTCACCCAACGCGCCCACGCCGCATCAACCTTGCCTTCCAGCAATGCCGCCACCGCAAAGGAAAAGGAAATCGACAGGCCGACATAGCCCGCATAAAGAAAAGGGGGATGGAAGGCGAGTGCCGGGTCCTGCAAAATCGGGTTAAGGCCGTTGCCTTCAACGGGAGGAGACGACAATCGCGTGAAGGGATTTGATGCCGCCACGATGAACAGCAGGAAAGCAAAGCCGATTGATCCTTGTACGGATAATATGCGCGCCTTCAGGCTTTGCGGCAGGCCCTGGCCGAACAGGGCGACACTTGCGCCAAACAGCGCCAGGATGAAAACCCAAAGCAACATGGAGCCTTCGTGATTGCCCCAGACACCTGAAATTTTATAGAGCAGTGGCTTGCCGGAATGGGAATTTTCGGCAACATTGAGGATTGAAAAATCCGACGTCACATAGCCATTCATGAGGGCTGCAAAGGCGATTGATATAAATGCGAGTTGCAGCACGGCGGCCATGGTGCCTGAAGCCATCAACGCACGGTCGGCGCGGGCAGCACCGTAAAGCGGTGCAACGGTTTGCCAGGCCGCTACAGCCAGCGCCAGAATGAGGGCGAAATGGCCGAGTTCGGCGATCATGGACCGCCCTCCTGCCACACGCCTTTTTCCTTCAGCTTGTCGGCCACATCCTTCGGCATGTATTTTTCATCGTGCTTGGCGAGCACCGTGTCAGCGGCAAGACTGCCATCTGGCAACAGTGAGCCTTCAGCGACCACCCCCTGCCCTTCACGGAACAGGTCCGGCAACTGTCCGCGATAGGTGACAGCCATGGTGGCAATCGTGTCGGTGACACGAAAAACATAGGTGGCGTTGTCGCCGGGCTTCAGGCTGCCCTTCTCGACAAGGCCGCCCAAGCGCAGCCGCGTTCCGGGGCCAATGTGCTTTTCGGCAATTTCACTCGGCGTGTAGAAAAAAACGATTGTATCGCGGATGGCATAGAGGATCAGGCCAACGGCGAGGCCAAGCACACCGAGGGACGCAAGGATAATTGTAGTGCGGGTTTGCTTCCGGGTCATGGCAGGGCCAGTTCTGCGGCAAGTGCATCAAGCTTGGCAAGTGCCCCGCTGTTACCCGAAAAATTCCGGCGGGCATCAGCCAGGGCGACAGAGGCCAAATCATCTTCGGCCAGAACCGTCCGTGCGCGGATCAATTGCAGCCAGCCCGGCAGATTGCCGGGCTCGGCAGCAAGTTTGGCAGCGAGGCCATCGACCATGCCGCGGATCATCGTCTTCTGGTCCTCGTCGGATTGCTCGAGGACTGTCTTTGCAGCCTCGTCAGACGGAGCAGGCACCGCATTTGCCGGTTTTTGCAATTCCGCCAATTCACGGGTGACGGCGTCACGCCACGGTGCGTCTGCCGCTGACTCGGCGAGCAGGCTTTCAAAACCGGCGCGCGCCGCTTCGGTCTTTCCTTCCTGTGCAAGGCCCAGGGCCGCAAAGTAACGGGCCTTGGGATTTTTCGGCTCAAGACGCAAGGCCGCGTTGGCGGCTTCCGCCGCCTCTTGGCTCAACATGCCGCCATTGGCCATGGTGAGCGCTTCGGCAAGGCCCGCCTGGTATTCGGGTTTTGCGCCCTCGATGCGCATGAGCGCCTTATAGGCATTGGCCGCGCTCTCAAAGCGGCCGAGGGAATGATAGATCGGCAGCAGCAATTGCCAGCCCGGGGCATCGTCGGGCTTGGTGCTCAAATGCCTCTCGACGCGATAGACCATGGCTTCGAGGTCGCCATTGGCTTCGGCATTGGCCAAACGCTCGGCCTGCGGCAGGTCGGGCAGCATCGGCGCGCCATAGCGGGCGTAGATGCCAAGGGCGAGCAGCGGCACAAGCATGGCCACAAACCAGCGCGACCCCGCGCCGAGGCCGGCAGCATTTCGCTCTCCACTGCTGGTCGCAGCAAGGAGCCTGCGGGCCATCTCGGTTTTTTGGGCGGCCGCGTCATCAACAGCAATGCTGCCATTGCCGAGTGCCCGGTCCAATTCATCAATCTCGCGGGCGTAGAACAGCACATGGGACTGGCGCGCGCCCTGGCCAGTCCGGCCCGCCCCCGATGCCAGCAGCACCACTGTCAGCGCCGAAAGTGCCGCGATCAGAAGCCAGATTTCCATGGGGTCCCGGATTTGCCTAACATAGTCTCTAAATAGAGGCGGCAGGCCTCGTTTGACCATGCCCTTTTGTCGCATAGCTCAAGGCCACTGTCGGAAAAACGTGGAGCGACGCAGCGGCCTTTGATACAAGGCCCCAAACCGGAACGCCTCAATGACATCCCGCTATTCCATTTTTGCGCTCGCCCGCAACGCCATGAACTACCACAAGGACTGGGAAAAGGCCTGGCGCTCGCCTGCCCCCAAGCCTGAATATGATGCGGTGATCGTCGGCGGCGGCGGACACGGATTGGCCACCGCCTATTACCTCGCCAAAAACCACGGCCTCAGCAACATCGCAGTTGTTGAGAAAGGCTGGATCGGCGGCGGCAACACGGGGCGCAACACCACCATCATCCGCTCGAATTATTTGCAGGACGCCTCGATCGCCATTTATGAATTGTCGCGTTCGCTTTATGAAGGCCTGAGCCAGGAACTGAACTTCAACATGATGTTCAGCCCGCGTGGCCTCATGATGCTGTGCCAGACCGAGCATGAATTCCGCGCCATGAAGCGCACGTCCCATGCCAATCGTCTGGCGGGCCTTGATTGCCGCATGATCACGCCGGCGGAAGTGAAAGAGATTTGCCCGATCATCAATGACGATCCAAATTGCCGCTACCCCATTCTCGGTGCCTATTACCAGCCGCGTGGCGGCACAGGGCGCCACGATGCTGTGGCCTGGGGCTATGCGCGCGGTGCTGACCAGTTGGGTGTCGACATTATCCAGAACTGCGAAGTGACAGGCATCCGCCGCCAAGGCGGGCGCGTTGTGGGCCTCGACACCACCAAGGGCCATATCGGCACGAAAAAAATCGGCGTCGTGGCAGCGGGGCATGTGTCGACAATCATGGACATGGTCGGTCAACGCATGCCGATTGAAAGCCTGTGTTTGCAAGCGCTGGTGTCGGAGCCCATCAAGCCGGTCATTGATTGCGTGGTCATGGCCAACACGGTGCATGGCTATATCAGCCAGTCCGACAAGGGCGAGTTGGTGATCGGCGGCGGCACCGACCCTTACAATAATTATTCACAGCGCGGGTCATTCACGGCACTTGAACACACGGTGACAGCACTTGTCGAAACTTTTCCGATCATCTCGCGGCTGCGCATGCTCAGGCACTGGGCCGGAATCGTTGACATGACGGGGGATCGCTCGCCCATTCTGTCGCGGACCGACATTGAAGGCCTCTATGTCAATTGCGGCTGGGGTACGGGTGGCTTCAAGGCCATTCCCGGCTCGGGCTTTGTTTTTGCCGACACCATGGCCAATGACCGGCCGCATAAAATCGCCGAGCCGTTTTCGCTCAACCGTTTCCTTGAAGGCCGCCTGATCGACGAAAGCGTCGCAGCGGCAGTGGCACATTGAGGATTTCATGTTGCAGGGTACAATCAAACTTAACGTCAACCCTCGCCCCTTGCGGGAGAGGGTGATTTGCGCGTTCTTCATGCGCAAATCGGGAGAGGGATACCCCTCTTCCGTCGCTCACTTTGTTCGCGCCACCTTCTCCCACAAGTGGAGAAGGTTGAATATGAGGAGCGCCTTTTCATGATTGTAGTAACCTGTCCCGTCTGCGGCGCCAAAGGCGATGAAACGGATTTCCACTACGGCGGCCAGGCCCATGTGCGCCGCCCCGCCAGCCATGATCCCCTCAACATCACTGACGAGCTGCAGCGCGATTATCTGTTCATCCGCCACAATCCGCGCGGACTTCACTTCGAGCGCTGGCGCTGCGACCGGGGCTGCGGCAAGTGGTTCCACGCGGCCCGCGACACGGCAACGCTTGAATTCAAGGCCTTCTACGGGATGACAGAACTGCCGCCGGAGGATTTGCAGAACGAGGCCAAAGGTCCGTGGGCGGATGAATTCAAATCGAGAGTGAAGGCACCGTGATGACCGGCAAACCCCACAGGCTCGCCGAAGGCGGCAGCCGCATCGACCGCAGCAAGCCAGTCAGTTTTTCCTTTGACGGCAAGAGCCTCACGGGCTTTGAAGGCGACACACTCGCCTCCGCCGTCATGGCTTCGGGGCAGCGCGTCTTTGGACGCAGCTTCAAATATCACCGCCCCCGCGGGCTCGTCGGGCTTGGCTCCGAGGAAATGAACGCGCTGGTCGGCGTCGGCATCGGTGCCCGCGCTGAACCCAATTTGCGCGCCACGCAGGTTGAACTTTATGCGGGCCTTTCGGCAATCTCGCAGAACCGCTGGCCGTCGCTCAGTTTTGATATTGGCGCCATCAACAACAAGCTGTCGCGCCTGTTCCCCGGCGGCTTTTACTACAAGACCTTCATGTGGCCGAAGAGTTTCTGGAAACATGTCTATGAGCCTTTCATCCGGCGCGCCGCAGGTCTCGGCAAGGCCGCCGAAGAACGCGACCCCGACACTTACGAGCACATGCACCTCCACGCCGATGTCGTGGTGGTCGGCGGCGGCATCGCCGGATTGACAGCGGCAGAGGCGGCGGGTGCATCAGGTGTCAGGGTCCTGCTCATCGATGAAAATCCTGGGCTTGGCGGCGTTGCTGATCTCACCGCCGGAAAAATCGGCGAAGGCAGCGTTGCCGATCACGCGGCAGGGCTTGCCGCAAGGCTTCGCGCCATGAACAATGTGCATATCCTCGCACGCACCACGGCGGTCGGACACTATCACCACAATTACATGATGGCGGCCGAGCGCGTCGCCGACCATGATCCTTCATTGCTTGCGGCGGGTGCTCCACGACATCGTTTGTGGAAAATCCGCGCCGGCCATGTGATCATCGCAAGCGGCGCATTGGAACGGCCCATTGCCTTTGCCAACAATGACCGTCCGGGCATCATGCTGGCGACGGCAGCCCGCGCCATGGTCACCCGTTATGGCGTGGCACCGGGCAAGGAAGGCATTGTCTTCACCAACAATGATGATGCTTATTTGACAGCCTTTGCGCTGAAGGCGGCGGGCATTGCGGTGCGCGTCGTTGACAGCCGCGCGAGGCCAGATGGCGCGCTCGTGCAAAGGGCCATGGCCGAAGGCATCGCCGTGTCGGCGGGCTCGGTCATTTCCGCTGTTGAAGGATCACTCAGCATCAAGGCCGTGAAAGTTGCGGCCTATCGCAAGGGCCAGGGCCGCGTCATCACCGAGAAGCGTGTCACTTGCGATTTCATCGCCATGTCCGGCGGCTTCAATCCGGTCTTGCATCTCTGGTGTCACAATGGCGGCAGAATCAAATTCGACGATGCCCTTGCGAGCTACCGCCCGGCCACGCACAGCGATGCAATCTCGGCCATCGGTGCCGCCAATGGTACCATGTCTGTTGCTGAAACTTTGACTGAAGCCGTTGCAGCGGGAGAGGCAGCGGCCAAGTCCGTCAATGCCAAAGCCAAGGCCAGCAAAATCAAATTGCCCGCCGTCACGGAACCAAAGCGCGGGCCGCTGGAAACCCTGTGGTTTGCGCCGGCCACAGGCGGCTACAATGAAGGCAACAAGCACTTCATTGATTTCCAGAATGACGTGACAGCGGCCGATCTCGAGCTGGCCCAGCGCGAGGGTTATGAATCAGTCGAGCACACCAAACGCTACACCACATTCGGCATGGCAACCGACCAGGGAAAAACATCAAACATCAACGGCTTGGGCGTGTTGTCTGAAGCAACAGGCAAAACCATTCCGGAGATCGGAATAACGACTTTCCGCCCGCCTTACACGCCCTATTCAATGGGTGCCATCGCTGGTGCCTTGACCGGAAAACTGTTCCTGCCGGTGCGCCGCACGGCGCTGTTTCAGTGGCACACCGATCATGGTGCGGTGTTCGAGCCCATCGGCCAGTGGCGCCGCGCCTATGCTTACCTGCGCACCGATGAAGACAAGCACGCCGCCATTACCCGCGAGATTCTCAGTGTCAGAAATGCCGTGGGCCTGCTCGACGCCTCGACACTTGGCAAGATCGAGATCAAGGGACCGGATGCCGCTGAATTCCTCGACCGCGTGTACACCAACATGTTCAGTACACTGAAGATCGGCAAGTGCCGCTATGGCCTGATGATGAACGAGCTTGGCTTCCTCACAGATGACGGTGTCACGGTGCGGCTTGGTGAAAACCACTTCCTCATGCACACGACCTCCGGCGGGGCTGACCGCATTGCCGCCTGGCTTGAGGAATGGCTGCAAACCGAATGGACGCATTATAAAGTATTCGTGACCCCGGTCACCGAGCAATGGTCGCAGTTCGCCATAGCGGGGCCAAAGGCGCGCGCGGTTCTTGCCAAGCTGTCGCCGGATTTCGATGTCTCGAACGAAGCCTTCCCGCACATGTCGTTCAAGAGCGGCAGGCTTGGCGGTTATCCGGTGCGGGTGTTCCGCATCAGTTTCTCCGGCGAGCAATCCTATGAAGTGGCAACACCTGCCAACCTCGGGCCGGGCTTGTGGGAAGCGATCATGGAAGCAGGCCAGGAATTCGGCATGGCACCCTATGGCACGGAAGCGCTTCATGTGTTGCGCGCCGAAAAGGGTTACATTGTCGTCGGCGATGAAACCGACGGCACGACGACACCGATCGATGTGGGACTTGAAGGCCTCGTCTCGAAGAAGAAGGCGGATTTCCTCGGCAAGCGTTCACTCGAACAATCTTATCTGAAGGGCCCGAACCGCAAGCAACTCGTCGGGCTCCTCACCGAAGATCCCAATGAAGTGCTGCCCGATGGTGCTTATGCGGTGCGCGAGGTGAAGGACAAGCCGCCCATGGAGATGATCGGCCAGGTGACATCGACCTATATGTCGCCGACGCTTGGCCGCTCCATCGCCATGGCGCTCATTGAAAACGGCCGGGCCCGCATGGGCGAAGTGATCGCCTTCCCGCTGGAGGGCGGCAAGGTGGTGAAGGCCAAAATCACCGGTACGGTGTTTTATGACAAGGATGGAGGGCGCATCAGTGCTTGAGGCCCGGTTTGAATCTGCACTTGCCCATCGTGACGGCGACGGCAACACCTATGTGACACTCCGTGAATTGAACGAACGCGGCATGATCGACGTTCGTGGTCTGGCCACCGACAAAAAATTCTTGGCTGCCGCAAAATCAGTGCTTGGCCTTGATCTGCCGAAAGCCCCGCGCAGTTCCGCCACCTGGGGTGACATGCGCGTCTTCTGGCTGTCGACCGACCAATGGCTCATCACCTGTCCCCGCGCCAAGGCGCAAGCGCTTTCCGATGAACTTGTGGCAGCGCTCGGTGTCATTCATTCACTTGTCGTCAATGTTTCGGACATGCGCTCGATCATCCGACTCGAAGGTGAACGGTCACGCGAAGTGGTGATGAAGGGCTCAACGCTTGATCTGACCGACGGCGACTATGGCCCAGGCACGGTGCGGCGCATGCGCTTTGCCGAAATTGCGGCACTCCTGCACATTGTCGAAGAACAGGTGATCGACATCTATGTCTTCCGCTCCTATGCCGATTATGCTTTTGAGTTTCTGCTCAAGGCGGCAAGAAACGGCAGCGAGGTGGCGCTTCTGGATGAGCGGAGACAGCTACCCGCCAATTAACCCGCAGCAGGCAGAGCGCACTCGACATCGGTCAGGCGGAAGTCATCGCCTTTGAAAAGCAGCGGCATGGCTTCGACTTTGCTGACGGCATAGGAAATGCAGTCGCCGAAATTCAGCTGCGCCGGATGGCCCCGGCCCTTGCCATATCGGAGAAATGCGTCTGTCGCGAAGGCGACAGCCTCCGCCTTGAATGGTACGATTTCTATTTTTAGCCCGATAACCGCCTGCTGGACAAGACTTGTCGCGGAGTCGCCGAAATTGCGCACCGCCACCAGATTGCACTCCAGCAAGCTGGGCGCAGACATGATGCTGTATCTTGAAGTTGAGATGACCTCGACAAATTGTTTTGCCTCGGACTCGGCAAACAGGATTGCAATGAGCGCTGAAGTATCAACAGTCAGGGTCACTTGGGCAGGCCGCTATTGTCATACAGCCAATCGTCAGAATTATCGTTGTGCAGCCTGGGCAACTCTGCCAGCCTTCTCTGAAGATCCTGGATCCTGATCCACACGTCATTGTTGTCAGGCCGGTGAGCCGCAAGTTTCTTTTCAATTTCCGTCTCGCGCACCAGGGCCTCATGCACAGCTTGCGTAATCGGCTTGC
>JANNFZ010000460.1:0-5160 GCA_031380375.1 Hyphomicrobiales bacterium | reverse complement strand
CAAACGGACAACAACAAGGATTATTCTGAAAACGAGAGTCATTTTTGATCCGCGGATGGGGTGACCCGCAGGATACGAGCCCTCACCGTCAAATGCAATTGACGTAAGCTAGTTGGAAGCCACCTGCCTGATCACCAGGCGTGCGAGTTTGGCATCAGGGAAGCCATTGTCGCGCACTGCATAGAGCGCGTTGGTGGCCCCGGCCTTGTCCATCATGGGGCCCACCTGGACGCGGTAGAGCGTGCCATTTTCGGAATCAGCCTCAATCAACCGAATTGGCCCGTAAGGTGCCATGGCGTCGGCGGTTGCCTGGGCATTGTCGAGATTGATGAAGTTGGCGACCTGCACGATGTAACCGCCAGACCGTGTCTGGACAGGCGCAAGCTCAGCATCATAGAGGGCCTGCTGCATGGGTGGTGCCTCAACCTTGTCGGATTTCAGGCTCGCAACCTGAACTTTGGCATCAGCTTTTTGACCCGCAGCCCGCGCCAACTGCTTCAGCGAGGCACCGTTGGCGAGACCTTGGTTCATCATTGCGAGGTGTTCGCCCCGGTCGTTGAGCGGTGCATAGCCGATCCATTGCACCCGCACGCCAGCCTTGCCTTTGTGTTTGAATCCAAGAGCTTGTGACGATTGTTTCGACAGATCAATGAGCCGCGTGCCGACGAACGGACCCCGGTCATTGATACGAACGACGATTTCCCTGCCGTTTTCGAGATTGGTGACCTTGGCATAACTTGGAATGGGCAATGTCGGATGGGCCGCCGTCAGATCATTCATATCAAACCATTCGCCGTTGGCGGTCTTGCGGCGATGGAAGGCCTCGCCATACCAGGAGGCGATGCCCTTCTTGTCGTAGTTCGGCTGTTCCTTCGGCGAATACCAGCGGCCCGCCACTTGATAGGGCTTGCCGACATGATATTTGCCGCCGCCCTTGGGAAGGTTCCTGCCGTTGTAATACGAGCTGCCCTTGCCGGCGAAGGGATCGCGCGAATGCTTCTTGCTCGCGGAACATCCAGCGAGACCGACCGCCAACAGCAACGCCATGGTCAAGGGCCACAGAATTTTACGCATACCCAAACTCCCCAGGCGCGCTTCCCGGCAAGGAGGACCTTCCTTGCCGAAATGGATTCGCGCCAAACCAAATCCACTGGGGCAAATCCTTGTCGGCGAAGTCACGCAACTTCGCCGGGATTTGCCCTGACCTCCCGTCCCTTGGAGATCGGAACCCCCACAGGTTCCTTCTGATGGGTTGATCTTTGCGCAAACACCGTAAACGCCGGGTGCGCAAACATGGTTAATCAGGGGTTAGTTCGGCACCGGGTTGGTCAGGGGGGCAATGGCCGCCGTTGCGTCAAGCCTCGACAGGTTCTTCTGGGCCAATGTGTTGCCGGGTGCAAAGGCCTGCTGGTAATAGTCCTTGGCCGTGACCATGTCTTTCGGCAGGCCCCAACCCATTTCATACATGCTGCCCAGATTGTTCAGCGCCCAAGCGTCGCCCAATGCTGCGGCTTGGTTGAACAGTTTTACGGCAAGGCCATAATCCCTGACGACACCCAGGCCCCGCACATGCAGCAGGCCCAGGTTAACCATCGCGGCCGGGTGGTTCTGGTCGATGGCCTTCTGATACCATTCCGCAGCCTTGCCCGGATTCGCGGCAACGCCATCGCCGTTCTGGAAGTGCAGGCCCAACTCATTTTGCGAGTTGGCATGGCCCCGGTCGGCGGCGGATTGGAACAGCGTCATGGCCGCAGCCTTGTCGGCAGGCAGGCCCTTGGCCCCTTTGCTGACCAGCCGGGCCAACAGGAATTGTGCCTCGATATTGCCCTTGAGTGTCGCTTCGCGATACCACCGGGCGGCCTCAAACGCATCCTGCTTGGCGCCTTCGCCGCGCTCGTAATGCATGCCGACAGCAAGTTCGGCGACATCATCGCCGGCCCGGGCCAGTTTCAGCTTTTTCACAAACGACAAATCAGGAAGCGGGATCGATTGCGCGGGAACCGATGACGCCAAAGCGGCCAAAAACGCGACCGTAAAGGCAAATCTGCCAAACATTTTCATCCACCTAGAATCTGGCTGCCCTTCGCCGCTGCGGCCTATAGCATGGGCATTTTCCGGCGTCATGGCAGTTTTTCCGAAAACTGGGGATATTGATGTCCACTGTCCCGAGGAGTAGCTTCGCAGATCAGCCAAAGGAGCAAGTCATGGGCGATGTCACATCACTGAAACGCGGCACCAATGAGCAGGCCGAATGGCAATTGCGTGTCGATCTCGCGGCGGCGTTTCGCCTGGCAGCGTATAATGACTGGCATGAAGCGGTAGCCAATCATTTCAGCCTTGCTGTTTCACCCGACGGCAAGCAGTTCCTGATGAACCCGCGGTGGCGGCATTTTTCGAAAATCCGCGCTTCGGAACTGCTGCTTTTAAATACCGAAGACAAGTCCACCATGTCGAGGCCTGATGCGCCGGACATGACGGCCTGGAGCCTGCATGGCCGGCTTCACGCCGCCCTGCCCCACGCCCGCTGCATCATCCACCTGCATCCGCCCCATGCCACGGCCATTGCCTCGCTGGCTGACCCTGAGATCAAACCCATCGACCAGAACACGGCGCGCTTCTACAACCGTGTCGCCTATGACTTGAACTATGGCGGCATGGCCAACACCGACGCGGAAGGCGACCGCGTCGCCGCCCTCATGGGCAACCGCTCCATCATGATGATGGGCAACCACGGTGTGCTCATCTGTGCCGCATCGGTGGCCGAGGCCTTTGACCTCTCCTACTATCTCGAGCGGGCCTGCCGGAACCTGGTGCTGGCCTATCAAACCGGCCAGAAACTCCACACCATGACGGCGGCAGTTGCTGAAAAAACCGCCCAGGAATGGGAAGCCGACTGCGAGCAGTTTCACAGTCACTTCTCTGAAATGAAAGGCATTCTCGCTGAAAAGGACGGAAGTTTCGCCACGTGACAGGCAATGACCCTGCTCGCAAAAGGTGACGTGTTCCTATTGTCTATCGCAATCAACAGGTTCTGACGTAAGAGTGCAACGATTGGTGGATTAATCAACACTGTCATTGAAGGTTGCAATTTTAACCGTATTCTCTTAAATTGTCCTTCGAGCAGACGCGTTGATACAGGGACAGAAAAAATGCTGAGAAAAAACTTGCTCCGGCTCAAGTTGACTGCGCTGGTGATTGCTGGTGTTTTCTCGATTTCGGCGACGGCCGTGTCAGCCATGACGCTGCAGCAGGCGATTTCCAGTGCCGTCAACGACAATCCTGAAATTATGGAAGCCATTTCAAACCGCGAGGGTGTCGAGTTCGAGCTTGAGCAGGCGCTGGGTCTTCGCCGTCCGCGGCTTGACCTTGAAGCCAGCATCGGCGGCGAAATCCGAGACAGCGCGTCGACGCGGGCGTCCGGAAACGACGATCAATTGTTCCTGCGCAAGGAAGTCAGCCTTGTGGCGCGTCAAACACTCTATGACGGCCACGCGACGCGCTCCGAAATCGAGCGCCAGGCATCCCGCGTTGATGCCGCTTCCTTTCGCATCGCCGAGCGCCAGGAATTCATTGCACTCGCGGTTGCCCACGAATATTTTGAGATCTTCCGCCTGCGGGCGATGATCCGCATTTCCCAGGACAACATTGCCTATCACGGGCGTATTTTGGGTGACATCGCGGCTGTTGCCAATGATGGCGCACTGAGTATTTCAGACAAGCAACAGGCGCAGGAGCGCATTTTCGCGGCCAGGGCGCGGATTGAGGAAATCAAGGCGGAGCTCAAAGAGGCCGAAGCCAAATTCATCCGGCTGGTCGGCCATCCAGTCGGAGACACGACGGCGCCCAAAAACTTCATCAAAGTCATACCAAGCTCGGTGCAACAAGCACTGAAAATTGCCAGGTCGGGCCACCCTTCAATCAAGTTTGCCAAGCAAGACGTCGACACGGCTGCAGCCTTGGTGCGCGCCGCCGAAGCCAAACTTGGACCCAAGTTGGCCCTGGAAGGCAGGGCAGTCGCCAGCCATGACGCTGGCGGTGTGGAGGGCTTCGACGGTGACTTGCAGGCCAATCTTGTATTGAACTGGAACCTCTACAACGGCGGGATCGACAAGGCCAATATCCAGGAACAGGTCCGCCATGTGGATGAAGCCTACCACCGCATGCACCGCATTTCGCGTGAAGTTGAAGAAGGTGTGCGGTTGTCCTGGGACAGGCACATGCAGGAAACGCGCCGGCTGCGCGAACTGTTGCGCGAACGAGCGGCGATTGAGGAACTGGGCGTGTCCTATGCCGAGCAATTCAAGATTGGCGAGCGTTCGCTGCTTGACCTTCTTGACACACAGAACACCCGGTACTCGGTTCAGCTCAGCGTGGTGACCGCCGATACTGCCGTGAAGTTCGGGCACTACCGTGTCCTCGCCTCGACGGGAAAACTTTTGCGAACCCTGGGGATTACTTTCTCTTCCAAATCGCAAACTTATGGCGCGGAATCGTTTGCCGTGCCCGAAGTGACATCGCTGGACGAATTCAATCGCACCGATCCCGCATCACGTCCGCAATAGCGCCAGCCGGTTTTTGGTGGTTTACCCTTATGGGAAGTGAGCTGGGGCGGAGGCCATGAACGCCAAGTCGGAGCATGATCGGCGCGCCGGGGACGCAACGACTTCATTTGACACCGTTCCGCAAAACGACTCACTTTCACTTTGTCTCTCGGCGTTTGTCACCCAAACCCACCGGGCCATGTCGGTTGATGCGATCATTGCGGGGCTTCCACTTGAAAAGGGTTCGTTGACACCCGCCTTGATGCAACGCGCGCTTGAGCGGCTGGACTACAAGACCCGCATGGAACGCCGCGCGCTGTCGCGGCTGCACCAGATCAATCTTCCGGCTATCCTTTTCATGGGTGAGGATGACGCGGTTATCGTTCTTGAGCGCAAGGGCAACGCGCTGCATCTCCTCGATCCCCAAACCGGAACCACGTTCAAGGCAAGCCTGAAAGAACTGGCGTCAAGTTATTCGGGGGTTTGCCTGCTGGCGCGACGGTCCGCGGCACACGATGCCGAAGTGAGCAAGGCTCCCGAGGCGACAGGCGGCCATTGGTTCTGGAGTGCGGTAAGGCGGCTTTCGGCCACATACATGTATGTGATCCTCGCAGCCTCG
>JANNFZ010000426.1:0-6694 GCA_031380375.1 Hyphomicrobiales bacterium | reverse complement strand
CATGAAGGAAGCGGGCCACACGTCAAAACCGCAGATGGCGGCGTTTCTCAATCACTACAGCAGCTGAAACCCGAATTCGCGGGCTGCGTGGCCGGTTCAGCACCGGCCACCGGCCAACGATGTGAATGAGCCATCGTCAACTTAATCGTAGCGGTCGCGTGCCAAAGTTTTCGGTGTACGAGGGCAAAGCGACCGTTTCGGATTGTTGGTTCAGCCAGCCAATGACCGCCATGATCGCCCAGCGTTCCCCCAGGCCTGGAAGTGGTTTTGGAAAGCCTAATGTTTCGAGGCGGGGCAGCAACTGCCGGAACTCAGCTTCCGGATATTGCAGTGCCTCGGCCACTTCCGCCGCTGTAAACACCAGTTTCATGCAGCCCCCTTGCACCTCTCTCCCCAGAGCGGTTCAAACCTCTGCATAGCCGGATTCTGCACGCCAGGCAATCACATTTTCATGTGAATTTCGTGAAATAACGATTTTCAGGTTGTGCTGCGGTTGCGCAGGATGTGGAGAACCACACCCTTGATGGTGGCCTTGTCGCCGTCGATGGCAATGGGTGCCAGAAGTGCAGGCTCAGCGCTCGCCGCCACGAGGTAGGGTGGCTGGAACAGCCGGAATACCGTCTCGGCGCGATTGTTTGCCCAGTCATATATCTGGGCGCAAACAATATCGCCACGCAATGGCGTTTCGCCAAGCCTGACCACCAGAATATCGTTGGGACGGCACCCCGCCAGTTCAAGGGCACGGCTGCGCATGACCCAGGCGTCGGTGCCGGGCTCACCACAACCCAATGCCGCGATGGCCCGCGCAATGGATGTCGACAGGGGCTGGGCGAGTGGTTGCGCTTCGCTTTCGGCGAACCCGGAAGGCACTGGTGGGTCGTCCGGTTTCTTGTCATCGAAGGCAATGCCTGAAACCTGCGCGATGCGCTTCAAAGTGCTGGGGCGGAGCGCGTGGGCAGAATCCGTCCGCACCAGAAACCGCGACAGCGTTGAGGGATCAAGGCCCGCCCGCTTGGCAAGCTCGGTCTGTGTCCAGCCCGTGCGGCTGAGGATGTCCTGGATATAGTGGCGCTGGTCGGGAGGCTCGGTCACGGATCACGCTATAGCCTGAACCGCAATTGGAGCGAAGCTAGATCGCGATCAGTTTTGAAGGGGTCATTCAAAACTGATGAAACGCGATCGGAAATTGAATTGACGAGCACGTTCATCACCTTTGGTCGGATCGACCAAAGGTGATCGTGCTCTTGTGTTCACTGGCCTGATGCCGTGCCGACGGCACTGGCAACAACCGTGGTCTGTCCATCCAATGCCACCCATTGCCGCGGGTCACGCTGGGTCTGGCGCTTCAGGAACTTGTAGTTGGTTTCGCTCCACAACAGAATGTCATCGCGCCGGTTGTCGAGAATATAGTCCCCGGCGTCGGAAGCCACGGTGAGCACGGCATGGCCCTCGTTGTTTTCTTCCAGAACCACAGTGATGAGCAGGGCACCTGGCGGGAAGCCCAGTGTTTCCAGTTCGCGCTTCTTGAGCAGCAGGTAGTCTTCGCAATCACCAGCCGTTGTCGGGTATGTCCAGAATTCCACCCGGCCATAAAGTTCCATGTCGGTTGTCGGCGTGATGCGGGCGTTGACAGCGCGGTTGACGCGGTAAAGCTCGTTCCAACGCTCCGGCGACAGTTTTACCCGCGACTGCGAGAGAAGTGTTGCACCCTTGCATTCCTTGGGATTGGCCGCACAGAACTGCACATAGCCGACGGGCGGCAGCGACTTTCCCTGTTCGGTGAGGAAGTTCGCCTTGGGATAGGTGCCCGCAGCAATGCTGGTCGTGGACGCCGCAAGTGCGAATCCGATTGCTGCCAGAACCCCGAACCACTTAACCATTAACGCGCACCCACACCCTTAACGTTTTGTTAAGGTCTCACAGCTGGGACTCACGCGCAATGAAAGTGTTACTGATTGGTTAACGGCACCAGTCGGACGTTAAGACTTAAGCAGTTTCGCCATTTCCAGCGCAAAATAGGTGAGAACGCCATCTGCTCCGGCCCGCTTGAAGGCGAGCAGGGATTCCGGCACCACGTTGTCACGCTCCAGCCAGCCGTTGGCACAGGCTGCCGCCAGCATCGCGTATTCGCCCGACACCTGGTAGGCGAAAGTGGGCACGCCGAACTCGCGTTTCACCCGTGAAACAATGTCAAGGTAGGGCATGCCGGGCTTGACCATCACCATGTCAGCGCCTTCAGCAAGATCCATGGCCACTTCGCGCAAGGCTTCATCGCTATTGGCCGGGTTCATCTGGTAGCTGCGCTTGTCGCCCTTTAACCTGCCACCGGAACCGACAGCCTCGCGGAATGGCCCATAGAAGGCGGAGGCATATTTTGCCGCATAGGCCATGATCTGCACGTCTTGAAAGCCCCTTGCCTCAAGCGCCGACCGGATGGCACCGATGCGGCCATCCATCATGTCGGATGGCGCAATGATATCACAGCCCGCTTCAGCCTGGGCCAGCGCCTGTTTGACCAGCGCTGCAATGCTCTCGTCATTGACGATGCGATCACCCACCATCAACCCGTCATGGCCGTGTGAGGTATAGGGATCGAGCGCTACATCGCAGAGAATGCCGATTTCCGGCACGGCTTTCTTGATGGCCCGCACCGCACGGCACACAAGATTGCCGGGGTTCCAGGCTTCCGTTCCCTCGCTGGTGCGCAAGGCGGGGTCGGTGTTGGGAAAAAGTGCTATGGCGGGAATACCGAGTTTCGCTGCCTCTTCGGCCCGCCTGACCGCGATATCGATCGATTGGCGCACAACACCCGGCATGGAGGCGATGGACTGCTCCTGCTTTTCGCCGTCTATGATGAAAAGCGGCCAGATCAGGTCGGAAACTGTCAGCGCATTTTCAGCCACAAGGGCCCGCGCCCAGGCACTCTTGCGGTTGCGGCGCAGGCGCGTTGCGGGAAATTGTCCTGGATATTGCCGGGTCATGTCACAGGTCTTATCAGCCACGCCGCCCTATTGGCAAATGCGGTAGCCGCCCTTTCTTCGCGCAAGGTCAACATGGAAATGGTCGCCATGGTTGGGGTCGGTGCCGGGACCAAGCACGGTGGTGAAGCGGATGCAGGCGAATTTCCGGATGGTGCGCAGGAATGCGCCATTGGCCGATGCACCGATCAATTGCTTGAGGCCCGACCAGTCACCTTTGATCGAGATGGCGGAGCCGTCATCAAATCCCAGAGTGGAAATGTCGAGTGCGTTGGCGATGGCATGTTCGCTCATCTTGCCGGAGGCTGAATTGTTGCGGCGGCGGCAGACGTAGGCCGAGGCATTGTTGATGACCGTCAGTTTCTTCTTCAAGTATTGGGCTGCGGCCGGTTTGACCGACCAGGCAATCCACTGGTGCAGCGCCTCCGCGAGGTCGCAATTGGCTTCCGCAGGAGGCTTCACGGCAACACCTGCAATGGACGCGAGCAGCAGGGGAGCCGGCGTGCCGCAACCGCCCTTCGTGCCAATCGGTGCCATGGCTTCGAATTCCAGGTCGAGCCCCCGGAGTTTCTCCATGCAGGCCCGCCTTGCAATGCGTACTTCTTCGGCGGGCCAGCCCTCGGTACTGGCGGGAAAACGGATCAGCAGGGACGGTGGCTGCGGCTTTGCCTGTTGGGTGACCGCGGCCTTGGGCTTTTGCGGCTTGAGTTTTGGCAGCAAAATCGTGTCGGCCATGGCACTGGAGGCGCAAAGCACAAGGACAGCCACGCGGCAGACGGTTTTCATGGCAGGCTTTTCGCCAAGCCAACGTGTGATTGCAACCTTTCCCTGATCAACGGCCCGTTCGGCCGACAGTTCCTGCTGATCCAGGATGGTAAATTATGATTCAGTATCGTTGCAAAGCATTCGCTAACTCAATGCGAAAGTGCCGCGATTTCATGAAAATATAAGACCAAATTTACCGAGACTGTTCAGCCGACCTTAAAAGCATCCACGCTATGTCCGGCTGATCGGGAAGTGGACCAACAAAAACCACGCCCGAAAAAGGGATAGGTGGTAACATGTCAACACAAGTGCTGGGGAATACGGCGTTGCAGCCCGTTGAGGCCAAACGCCAGAACATCAAACACCGCTACATGGAAGCCTTGACGCTGATCGAGCGCCTGCACCGCAGGCTCCTCGACGTGATCAAGGACGACTTTGAGCGCACCGGCGAGAAGGAAGTGAACCCCGTTCAGGCCCTTCTGCTGTTCAACATTTCGGATGCCGAATTGACGGCGGGTGAATTGAAAACCCGTGGTCATTATCAAGGCTCCAACGTGTCCTACAATCTCAAGAAACTGGTGGAAGCTGACTACGTGAACCACGAACGGTCGGCCAATGACAAGCGCTCAGTGCGGATCAGCCTGACGCCCAAGGGCCAGGCCATTCGGGTGCGCGTCGATGCCCTCTACAATCGCCAGCTTCATGCGCTTGAGGATGTGGTTGGAATCTCGGCTGATGAATTCGAACGCATCAACAAGGCGCTGACCCGTCTTGAACGCTACTGGACCGACCAGATCCTCTATCGCCTCTGAGCGGGTTTCAACACGGCCACTCAACCCCTGTCCGGGCAACCGGGCAGGGGTTATTGGTATTTCAACTGTTGCGGAAATGCCGCAGTGATCTGAAAATCACCAGGTGCCACGCAATTGTGACCACGCGTGTCTCGTTTTGACACGGAAAATCCCGAATCCGCCTTTTTTCCCCGTGATGGCTCAGTCGTTTTGACGAGCCCGAACGCCGATGCTATGTCCTGTTGCAGGTATGGGCGAGTTTGGTTTTGAAGATGCGCGCAAGGAACAAGATGACTTTTGGTTGGACGAATTTGGCGGCACCTCTGCGCATTTTTGCCATGGTTGCAGTAACGGCCCTGGCAATAACGCCGGCACGCGCCAATACACCCGAGATTAAACTTCCCAACGAAGCCCAGGTTGAAACCACTACGGAAGTGGTCTTCGCGAAGAACCTGCGCCCTATGGTAAGCCCGGACGGTGCCAGCCAGTTGCGCGCCATCGCTGATCGCTACCGCAACATCATAGCCCAGGGCGGTTTTCCGACCGTGCCGCGCGGTACCTACAAAAAAGGCTCCAGTGGCCGGGGCGTCGTCATCCTCAACCAGCGCCTGTTCATGGATGGCTATGTGCGCGTTGAAGCAACGCAAGGCGAATATGCCAATTTTGTCACCAGTGCCACGGAAGACGGCATTCGCCGCTTCCAGCGCAACATGGGCCTCGCTGTGACTGGCAAGGCTGATGCCGCCACGATCTATCTCTTGAACATACCAGCCGAGCAGCGCCTGCGCACCATTGTCGCCAACATTGCGCGCCTCGAAACCTATGCGGCCGAACTCGGTGACCGCTACATCATCGTCAACATTCCGGCCCAACAGGTCGAAACAGTCAGCAACGGGCGTGTCTATTCCCGGCACAATGCCATTGTCGGCCGGCCGTCGCGTCCATCGCCGGTTGTCTTGACGCCGGTCTCCGATGTGAATTTCAATCCTTATTGGAATGCGCCCGTTTCGATTGTGGAAGCCGACATCCTGCCGAAACTGCGCAGCGGCACGCAGGTTCTCGAGGACATGAACATGCGCGTGTTCAAAGGTTACAATGGCCCGGAAGTTGATCCGCGCCGGGTGAACTGGCGCACCGCCATTGCCGATGACTATTTCTTCCGCCAGGAGCCGGGCGGCGGCAATGCCATGGCCACCGCCAAGATCAGCTTCAAAAACCAGTTCGGCACCTACCTGCATGACACGCCGGAAAAGCAGCTGTTCACCTCCAAGACACGATTTTACAGCTCAGGCTGCGTGCGCGTGGAAAACATGCCGGACCTCGTCAACTGGGTCCTGAACGGCCAGGATGGCATCGACCAGACCCGTATCGCCACGCTTGAGGAAACCCTCGAGCGTCTTGATGTGGTGGTCAATTCGCCGCCGAAACTTTTGCAGGTCTATCTGACAGCCTGGCCCGTCGGCAACACCGTGGCTTTCCGCCACGACATCTACAAGCTTGACGGTACAGGTTTCACAGTGGGCCAGCCGATGCCGGTTGGTGAACTGTCGCCCGATGGCCAGCGCTTTGTCTTGAAGCCGTTGCCGCGTCTTGTGCAATCCCTCGAAGAAGGCAATTCGGTCGGCTTCTTCTTCTTCGGCAAGAACCGCAACACCGGTACCCATTCATTCCTCAACAATGTCTCGACCTCGGGCAATGACCAGCCTTTCGGCATCCGCAAAAAGCCTTCCAAAAAAGTCTGGGCCTTCGTCAATGGCGACCAGGTGCTCGTTGATGCCGAACCACTGGCTGACACCGATGCTGCAAAGACCACAAAGAGTGGCACTGCCCAGAAGAAAACCCTGCTGGCCTCAACAAATGAAAAGTCCGCGGTCAAGAGTTCCGGCAAGTCCAAACTGAAGAAAAAAGATGGCGACAAGCCCGGCCTGTTTGATTGGTCGACCTATCGCAAGGACCAGGCGACCAAATCCAAGAAAGGCAAGAAGTTTGTCAAGAAGGTGAAGACCGACGACAAGAAGCTTGCCAAGAAAAAGACAATCGACGCCGCGAAGGTGAAAACGGCAACCAAGAAGCCAGCCGTGAAAAAGGCCGAGGACTGCAAGCCCGACAAAGACGGCAAGCTTCCGAAGGATTGCAAAAAGGAAGCCGCTGCCAAAAAGC
>JANNFZ010000394.1:0-2854 GCA_031380375.1 Hyphomicrobiales bacterium | reverse complement strand
TTGGGCGGTTTTCTCTTGGTGCCTGCCATTCAATCATGGTTTTTTACTCGAAGAAGAAAGCCTTGGCGATTTCGACCGCTTCAGCCAAATCTTTATGCTCACAGGCTGATCCGGAATCACCATAGGCAATGCGGCAGAATTTGAGTTTCGCCGTTGCGGTCTTGGCCGAGGAGCGCACCATGTCGAGTGCGGTTGCCTTCATCGCGGCATCGGTTTCCGGATCATCCATCAGTTCCAGTCCATTGGCGATGGCTCCCACGGGCGAGATGACATCATGGCAGACCCGCGAACACAGGAGCGCTGCAAGATCGAGGTCGGAGATGCGGGCGTTGGGGGGCATGACGGGTTTCCTTGAGGCGGGGCCGGGGGGTGATTCGCACCAACCTATATCAAATGCGCTGTCAAATTTCCGCATTGACTGCCATGACCGCGCTGGCCATAGAGCTTGCGCAAACGTGTATCTGATGACGCCATCCCCCAGCCTTTCAGTTTTGATTGCCCTTGCCCACGACGCGGGCCGCGCCATCATGTCAATTTATGCCTCGGGTTCTGCGACCCGCTACAAGAGCGATCTTTCGCCGGTGACCGAAGCCGATGAAATGGCCGAGCGTGTCATTCTCGCGGGATTGGCAAAGCATTTTCCTGGTGTGCCCGTGATTGCCGAAGAACAGGTCGCGGCGGGCCATGTGCCAAAGGTGGCTGACCGCTTTTTCCTCGTTGATCCACTCGACGGGACCAAGGAGTTTATCTCCCGCAACGGCGAATTCACCGTCAACATTGCCGTCATCGAACAAGGTGTTCCTGTATCCGGCGTTGTTTATGCACCCGCAACCCGGCAGCTGTTCTGGGGTGACTGCCATGCGGGGGCCGCAAGTGCCCTGATCTCGCCGGATGAACCTTGCAAGAACCACGACTTCGCCAAAATTTCCGTTCGCCCGGCTCCAGGAGACGGGTTGACGGTGTTGGCCAGCCGCTCGCACCGGGATGCCGAGACGGAGGCCTATCTGGCCAAGCTCCATGTGAAGTCTCTGATCTCGGCGGGTTCATCGCTTAAGTTCTGCCGCGTGGCGGCAGGCGAGGCTGATCTTTACCCGCGCTTTGGGCGCACCATGGAATGGGACACGGCGGCAGGACAGGCCGTGCTGGAAGCAGCAGGCGGCAAGGTTCTTGATGTGGCGGGGCTGCCGCTCCGCTATGGCAAAGCTGCCCGGGGTTTCGACAATCCGGCCTTTATAGCTTCGGCTTGAAGCTGTCCTTTTGGTTTTGTTAACCAAGTAATAAGCACGGCACCGTAAAACCTCGAAAAGGACGGATTTCGGCCCTCACCCTGCCCCGCAAGGCCTGTTGTGAAGGACGAGCCTGATGAGGATTATTGCCATGACCACCCGCCGCCACGCCTTGTTCGCAGTTGCCGCTGCCGCACTATTCTTGACTCCCCAGGCACTTGCACAAACCACGGGCAGTGTGCCACCGGTCCAATCCGAAACCTACTCGACCGAGGAAATTCTGCTGAAGGGCCATGAGTTCTTTGGCAAGGCCAGCCGCAATGTCGGTGCGGCAATCGAGTACGTCTTCCAGAACCAGGGCGAACCCACCGCCTATATTGTTGGCGAAGAAGGTTCAGGCGCTTTCGTCGGCGGACTACGATTTGGCGAGGGCACGATCTATTACAAAAACGGCGCCGCGCAACGCATCTTCTGGCAAGGCCCGTCGCTTGGCATTGATTTCGGCGGCAACGGTTCCCGCACCATGACCCTTGTCTATAATTCACAAGCGCCGGAAGATCTTTATGCCCGCTTCGGCGGTGTTGAAGGCTCGGCCTATTTTGTCGGTGGCATGGGCGTCAATTTCCAGCGCAAGGACAATATCATTCTCGCCCCCATCCGCACTGGCGTCGGCGCAAGGCTCGGGGCCAGCATAAGCTATCTCAAATATTCCGGCCGCCCGACCTGGAATCCCTTCTGATTCCGCTTGCATCGATCACCCGAAAGATTTTTCTTTTCCCTTTGAAGAAGGCTAGAAGCCTTCCGTCCACGCGTATAATACGGATGGGGTATGGAACAGACAGAGTCACTGCTGCTTGTAGGTCTAGGGTTTGCAGCCGCAGTGCTGATTGCCACGGTGGCGGGCTATTCGGTCTGGCTTGCCGCCAACCGCTGGGCGGAACGCAAACGCCGGAAATCCATTCCCGTCCTCATCCTTGATTTGCAGGCCGAACGCGAAGCGCTGCGCGCCCAAAATGCCCTGACTTCGCGGCGCTTTGAGGTATTGCTCGAAAAGGCCAGGTCTGAGCTGACCGAGCGCTCTGCCGAGGTGAACCGCCATCGCAACAGGGCCATGCTGCATGCCCGGAAGTTTCAGCAGATGGAGGCCGAGATTTTGGCCCAGCAAAAGCTGGTGACGGAACTGACCGACGAGACCAACCGCCGCGCCACGGTCATTGCCCGCCTGACGGGACGCAACGTTGGCAAGCTTCGCACCATCGAGGGCGCACGCAACCTGTCGCCCGCGCAAAAGGCAGCACTTGCCAAACAAACCAAGGCCGGCGCAAAACTGAAAGGCAAGATCGCCCAGTTGCTCGCCGTCTCCGATGAGTTGGTGCAGGAAAAGGCCGAAGCTGCTTCCGAGTCCATCCCCGCACCTGTCTTTATACCGGCACCCATGGCTCCCCGGGAAGCCGTTGCAGAAACCGCAACGGAAGCTGCAGGCGATGATATGCAAGTTCCGGTCGAGTTGATTGCCGAGACAGTGGCGCCGCCATCGTCTGTGCTCGAGAACGTTCCCGCTGAACTTGCGGCGGCGGGAGTGCAAAATGAAACCGCCGGGCGCGAAGCTTTTTCCTTTCCGGCCTTGG
>JANNFZ010000398.1:0-5376 GCA_031380375.1 Hyphomicrobiales bacterium | reverse complement strand
AAGGTCGAAAAAAGTAGCCTATGGTGCCGGGCAGGTCGGACCACCTGGTGTTTCCGACCAGTCATGGCCGGAGCGCGCGACGATGATCTTTTCCTCGGCACCGCATTGTGACGTGGCAGCGACTGCATCGGCGATCATGCGGGCCTTTTCGTTGGCCCCGGGCATGGCTCCTTCGACATAGGCCAACTGGCATGAATTGCCGGGTTCAATCCTGGTCACCACCAGCCAGCTGTGGATCTTGTTGGAATCCTCCGGATCATAGGACACGGTCCAGCGCTGGATGGCGGCGAAAGGCTTTCCGTCCTTCAAGCGCCACTCAACGGTGGAATTGACCGAATTGAATCCGCCAAAGCTCTGGATCGAAGAACAGTGTTCGGCATGGTCCTGACCGAAGGACACAAGCGAACGCAGATCACCTTCAGAAAAGACGATTTCGTATTCCGGCTTGTTCTCAAATCCCGGGCAGCCCCACGTCCCGGCAAATTCCTCATCCTGGGCGGGCGCGGCGATCACCCGGCACTTGTCGAGATCATAGCTGGTGTAGGCGCTGGTGATTTCGGCGGCGGCAGGCGTTGCCAGTGCGAGGCTTGCGAGGGCGAGCAGGATTTTCATTGCTCACAACATCGCGACAAGTTGGCCAATGATGAGGCGGCGCAGGAATTCAAGGCCGACCAGCACGATGATCGGGGAAATATCAATGCCGCCGAGGTTTGGCAGGATGCGCCGAATGGGTCCGAGAACGGGCTCGGTCAGTTGGTGCAGGAAGCGGCTGAACTGGCGCACGTAAGGGTTGGAGAAATTGACGATGTTGAAGGCCACCAACCAGCTCAGCACCACGCTGGCAAGGATCACCCACCAGTAAAGCGAGAAAAGCGTATTGATCAACCAAATCACAGGTTCCATGGGGCCCTCGTTATGATGCAGCCGATGTAGGCGGGCCGGGCGCGTTGTGCAAGGTGGCGAGTGCGGCGGCACCCACCAGCCCGGCATTGTCGCCAAGCCCTGCGGGCACAATTTCGACAGCGCGGAAGGCCGGTATGGCGTGGCGGTCGATCTGGGCGCGTATGCCCGGTGCCAGAAGGTCAAAGGCGCTGGAGACACCACCGCCCATGATCAGGCGTTCGGGACTGTAGAGATGCAAGATGCTGGCAAAACCATAGCCAAGAAGTTCGGCCTCGCGGGCCACGACGGCCTTGGCCTTCGTGTCACCCAGACGGGCCGCTGCCGTCACCGCTGTCGCATCGGCAAAGCCTGCGGCGCGAGCGGCGGCGGAAAAGGCCGTGCCCGAGGCGAGTACCTCAAAACATCCGGTGCCGCCGCAGCCGCAAACAGGGCCGTGTTCCATGATCATCATGTGGCCGATATGGCAAGCGAGGCCGCCGCGTCCGCGCAGCACATGGCCATTGGCAATGACGCCGCCGCCAATGCCGGTGCTGATCGTGGCGTAGACAATATTGTTGAAGCCGCGTCCGGCACCGAATTTCCATTCACCAACGGCGGCGGCGATGCCGTCGTTTTCGAGGGTGACGGGAAGGCCCAACGCGCGGGCGAGCACATCGCGCAGGGGAAAATTATTCCAGCCCGGCAAGGACGGGAGATCAAGCGTGATGCCGGTATCGGAATCGAGCGGTCCCGGCGAGGAAATGCCGGCGGCTGCGATCGTCGCGTCCTGTTTTACCTCATGTGCGAGGCGCAGCATTTGCGCAACGATGGTTTTGGGGCCGCCGGCGACATCAGTTGGGACCGCAGCGCGGCGCAGCACCCGGCCTTGCTGGTCGACGACGCCGACGCGCAATTGCGTGCCGCCAAGGTCAATGCCGAGGGTAAACGGATGGTTCATCGTTGCGCCGCCTGTTGCGCATGGACCCAGGCCATGCGGGCCGCAAGATCAGCAGCAGCAAAAGCCAACGAGCCCATGACGATGGTTTCAGCACCGGCGGCACGCAAGCCAGGCACGGTGCTTTCGCGGATGCCGCCGTCAGCGGCCACAATGATGCGGCGGGCCGATTTGTGCTTGGCCACGAGGGCGCGGGCAGCACGCAAGCGGTTTCCAGCTTCGACATCAAGCCCCACACCCTTGATGCCCATGCGCGTGCCCAAAAGCGTGAGCATGTCCATGGTGTCGACAAAGGGTTCGGCGGCTGCAACAGGGGTGTGAATTTGCAGGACCAATCCTGCCTTCAGTCCGGAAGCGCGGATGGCCGCAAGACCTTCACGGGCATTCCTGTTTTCCGCATGGACACTGATGAGATCAGCACCAGCTTCCGCGAACTGTTTGATCTGGTCGATGAGGATCGCGTCACTGGTCATGAGATGCACATGCATGGGTTTGGCCGTGACGCGGCGAAGCCTTGCAACGAGGTCGGGGAAGAACAACATGGCGGGCGAGAAATTGCCGTCGGCCACGTCAACATGGAAAATATCGGTGAAAGGTTCAAGGCGCAGGGTGTCTTCCTCGAGGCGGCCGAGATCGGCGGACCACAGGGAGATTTCGGCGAGCAGTCGGTTTGCAGGAAGTGCTTCGAACCAATTTGCTGCGGGACGGGGGGTGGTCACTTCTGGTATCCTTGTGCGTTCAGAAAATCGGAGACAGCGGCGCGAAACTGGCTTGCGTGTTTTGCCCGGTCAAGGGCCTTGGGGGCAATCTCAATCAGTTTTGCATTGGGAATTGTGGATGCAAGGGTTTGTCCATGGGACAGGGGGTGCACCAGGTCCATGGCAGTGCCAAGAACAAGTGTCGGAACGGCGATATTGCGCACGTCCTGGCCGGTAATTTCCGGTCCTGAGGTAGCGATGGCGCGCAGAAGTGTTGCGTTGGTCTGTGGGTTGGCCTTCTGGAAAAACCCAATCATGGACGCCAGATTGTCAGGCGCATGAACGGCGTAATGGCGCGCCGTTGGCGTGTTCGCGAAACCTTCTTTGTCACCGTTTTCCAGGTAGTCCGCGAGTTCAACGAAGGCGTGCATGTTCCGGGGTGCGGAACTCCAGAGCCAGGCGGGGCGGGCGAGGACCAGCGCTGATACTCGTTGCGATGCGATGACGGCGATGCGCAGGGCGATGGCCGCTCCTGTGGATATGCCGCCAACTGCAAAACGCCCGATGCCACGGGCATCGGCGAAAGCCAACACGTCATCGGCGAAGGTGGGGATAGAGAACAGTGCCGGATCACCAGGTTGCGATTTTCCTTGGGCGCGGCATTCCAGTGTGAGGCGTCGAAAACCCTGCGCAGGAAATACTTCCTCAACCTGCGCATTGTCGCCGCCAAGGCCATGCTGGAACAGCACGGGCGGGCCTTCGCCGTTGTCTTAGCCAGCGAGTTTGACACCATCGCGTTTGAGTTGTTGGTCGCTCAGGGCACCAGCAATTCAGTCAAAAAACGAGCGACAGAGGGCGCTTCTGCCTCCGAAAGGCCATGGGTGACGAGGGAGCCTGTGAATTTTGCATCGCGCAAGGCCCTGACAAAATGCCTGAAGTCAATCACGCCGGCACCAGCCGCCGCAAATCGGCCCGTTGCGTCGCGGTCCTTGATATGCGCCATGGCAATTTGCGGACCCAAGAGATCAACAGCCGCCGCAACGATGTCGCGCCGCCGTGCATCCGTTTCAACCTCGAACAGATTGGCGGGATCGAGCACGATGCGGAGGTGCTGTGATGGCAAGTCCGTCAGAAGCCGTTTGGCGGCGGTCGCCGAATTCACGACATTGGCGAGCTCCGGCTCAATGCCGAGGTCAACGCCATATTTTTCTGCAAGCACGATGGCTTTTTCCAACTCGTGCAGCAGGTCGGCCCAGGCTTTCGGTGTTTGATTGTCAGGATGGGCGCGCCACTGGTCAAGGGCGTCGCGTGTGCCGGTGCACAGGGTCACCAATCGCGTGCCCATCGATCGCGCGGCGGCCATGATGACAGCAAGGCGTTTCATTCCGCTTGCGCGGATATTCGGGTCCGGATGGATCATGTTGTAGGTGGCGGAAACAGCGGCGATGGAAACGCCCGCCTGCCGGCTCGCGGCAACAATAGAAGCTGTCGTCTCAGCACTGATTTCATCGGGCATGGAGGAAAGCGCGAGGCAGGACATGTTGAACTGCGCTGTCTCAAAGCCTGCATTGCGCACGGCAGCCAAAACAGGTCCGGCCCCTTGCGCCGCAAAAGTTTTGGCGAAAATGCCAAGCTGCATCAGACCGGACCCGACACATCGGCGAGGCAAACGGCTTTCCCTGTCCGCACCGACTGGGCAATGGCCACCATGGCGCGGACCGAGGCCACGCCGTCATCGACGCCGGCGCCACGCATCGCAGCACCGTTCAAAATCGTATCCGCAAAACTTTCCAACTGGCGGCGGTAGAAATGACCATCTGCGCCCAAGGGCCGCCGATAGGTCGCATCCTTCTCGTGGAAGATTTCAACATCGGAGGATTTATAATACCAGGGATTATAGGTTTTGGCGGTGACGCTGCCATGTTCGCCATAAAGCGTCAGGCCCTCGTGCCAATCCATGCGCACCGCAACCGTCAGGTCGAGATGGCCAAGGCAGCCGTTGGCAAAGCCCACATCGATGAACCAACTGTAAGCACCAAATTTTTCATGGAGCCTGGCACTCACCTCGACAATGTCACCGCAGAAAAAGCGGGCCGTGTCGACAAGGTGCGAGCCGTGCGCCAACATGTAATAGCGGCGGAGATCGGCCTTGGGATTGTCGCCGGACTTCCGGGCATTCATGCTGAGGACGGGCAGCGGCTGGACCGCATCGGTCATGGTGTAGCGGTGGGTCGAGTCACAATACCAGGCCTTGAAGGCCAATTGCGCGCCCATGCCGCCCTGCACAAAATCGCGGGCCGCCTCGAGGCCTGGGTCAAAGCGCTTCATGTGGCCGATCTGGAATGTCAGGCCCGATGTTTTCACTGCACCCGCGAGGCGTTCCACTTCTTCGACGGAAATGCCGACGGGTTTTTCACAGAGCACATGCTTTCCAGCTTCGAGCGCCATCAAAGAGGCTGGCACATGGAAGCCGTCAGATGTTGCAATAATCACAGCTTCAAGTTCGGAATCGGCCAACATGGTGGCATAATCGGTGTAGCGTTTTTGCGGCTGCCAGGAGTCGCCCATGCGCTGCACAAGATCGCCGGCAACATCGCAGATCGCGTAAAGGTCGGCATTGCGGGCTTTCACCACCGATTCAAAATGGGCAAACTGGGCAATCGGGCCGCATCCAAGAATGCCGACCTTCAGCCTGCGGTCCTGCTTCTGCAAAGCCATTATGGGTTCCTGCCAAAACCCAGATATGTCCGGCAATTGCGGCAGCGGTCAAGCCTTGCTTGACGGCGGGAATGGCCAACTTTAAGACGCAAGGACAGTCAGGGGCGGTAGCTCAGTTGGGAG
>JANNFZ010000392.1:0-4134 GCA_031380375.1 Hyphomicrobiales bacterium | reverse complement strand
TTACATGATCTGCACCATCTCCAAGCACAAGGCCGAGAAAAAGGGCTATGCCGACGCCTTGATGCTCGACTGGCAATCGGCGTGTGAATGACACCATCGCGGACAAAGAAGATGTTGGCGCCGGTGCATTCGGCCACGCGGCCCTGCCAGTCCAGCATCAGGGCATCGGCATAGCCCTTTTTCTCGGCCTTGTGCTTGGAGATGGTGCAGATCATGTAAAGCCCCGCTGCCTTGGCATGGACGGGTGCGCATTGCGGATCGGGGCGGCGATAGTCGGCGATGTCGAGGCGGATGCCTTTCATCTTGGTTTCGGCATCAAACATGGAGGGCCAGGCCCAGGTGGCGATGGCCACATGGATGGTGTTGTTCTGGGCCGACACGGCCATCATTTCCGAACCGCGAAAGGCCACCGGGCGGACGTACTGGTCGCCGCCGCCGCTGAGCGCTACAACCTCGTCCTTGGCCGCATTGATCGCCTCATCCGAGAAGGGAAGATCGAAGTCCATGAGATTGGCAGACTTGCGAAATCTTTCGGTGTGCTGCTTCGACTTGAAGATCTTGCCGCCATAGGCGCGCTCACCCTCAAACACCGAAGAACCATAATGCAAGCCATGGGTCAGGACGTGGACCTTGGCCTCACGCCAGGGGATGATTTTGCCATTGAACCAGATCACGCCGTCGCGATCGTCGAAGGGTATAAGTGCCATGGCCTGAATTCCGTTCCTGTTTTGCATCGCAACAACGCCATGCCATACTCAAAGCCTGACTCGCCGCGTGCAAGATTATTGTGCAAGACGCTAACATATGTGGAATATGTGTCAATATGACTGACATAATTGCGCCCGCCAGATTGTCGGATGACGAAGCCGTCGCCTTGGTGGAACTGATGTTTTTTGCCTACCGTGATTTCGTCGCCGACCCCGACGCGCTGCTCGAAGGCCTGGGCTTTGGCCGTGCCCATCACCGGGTGCTGCATTTTGTCGGCCGCGACCCCGGCATGACGGTGGCGCAACTGCTCGATATCCTGCGTATCACCAAGCAATCGCTGAGCCGCGTACTGAAGGACCTGCTGGAGAAGGGCTATGTGTTCCAGAGATCGGGCGAGGAAGACCGCCGCCAGCGCCTGCTCTATCTGACCGACAAGGGAGAGGCACTTTGGCATGATTTGATCACACCCCAGACCCGGCGTTTTCACCGGGCTGTTGCCGATGCCGTGGCTGGTGACAGCGGCACCTATCATGATCTCCTTCTGCAACTCATAAGTCCCGACAACCGCGATGTGGTGGAACAGTGGATCGCCAGGGTGAGTGCCGCAAACCGCCAATGACCGAGAAGCCCCATATCCTGATCGTCGATGATGACCGCCGCATTCGCGCCCTGCTGGCGTCATTCCTTTCGGGTCATTCCTATCGCACCACGCAGGCCGCAACCGCCGCCGAGGCGCGAGGCCACATGCAGGGCCTGAGTTTTGATCTCATCGTGCTCGATGTGATGATGCCGGGCGAAAGTGGTGTGACATTTGCCGGTAACCTGCGGGCGGAAGGGAATACGGTGCCCATTCTCATGCTATCGGCCCGGACTGACGCGGCTGACCGCATCAAGGGACTTGCAGCAGGCAGCGATGATTATCTCGGCAAGCCCTTTGAGCCTGAAGAACTGCTGTTGCGGCTGCGCAGTCTTTTGCGTCGTGCCACACCAATGCCCGGTGCCAATGCCCGGATGCGCTTTGGCGACTTTGTGTTTGCGCTGGAAACCGGTGAGCTGCTGCGGGCCGGCACCCACATTCACCTGACGGGCCGGGAGAAGGACTTGTTGCGCCTGCTGCTGCAAAGTCCCGGCACAGCGGTTTCACGCGGCCAGCTTGCAGCACCCGGTGTCGGGGAAACGGCGCGTGCCGTCGATGTCCAGATCAATCGCTTGCGCCAGAAAATCGAGATCGATCCGTCGGCACCGCTTTTGCTGCAGACCGTGCGCGGCGAGGGTTACACCTTGTTTGCGGAGCCCGCCCCATGACCGGCGTCTATGCGGCTTTCAACCGCTTCCTCGAGCGGCACCTGCCCAGAGGCCTTTATCGGCGGGCCCTGATTATTCTCATTGCACCCATGCTGCTCTTGCAAACGCTCATGGTCGGCATTGTGTTGGAGCGCAATTTCGACAGTGTGACCCGCGTGCTGGGCCGCTCGCTGGCGCGGCAGATTGGCCTTGTCATTGACCAATACGAAAAATCAGACAAGTCAGCGGCGGCTTTTTTGGCGATTGAAGAACAAGCCCGCAGCCGCATGAAGATGAAAGTTTCGTTGATGCCGGGTGCTGCATTGCCGGTTCAGGAAACGCCACCCTTCTATGCTGTATTCGACCAGAAGCTTCTCGAATTTCTGGCCCGCGAAACCCGCCGCAAGTTCTGGCTCAACAGCTATGCCGATGCCGACCGTGTGGAAATATGGGTGGAGGCGGAGCCTGGCACCATTCTTTCCTTCAAGACCGAAGCCGACAGGTTGCGCGTGACCGATACGCCAATCATCCTGGCGTTGCTCATTGGCTCGGCGCTGTTGTTCATCGGCATTGCCATGATTTTTCTGCACAACCAAATCAGGCCCATTCTCGATCTTGCAGACGCTGCACAGCGTTTCGGCACGGGCCGCGATACGTCGCGTTTCAAACCGCGCGGTGCAACCGAGGTGGAGGCGGCAGGCCGCGCCTTCATCGACATGCGGGAACGCATCGAACGCCATGTCGAACAGCGCACCGCCATGCTGGCCGGCGTCAGCCACGATCTCCGCACCATACTCACCCGTTTCAAGCTTGAGCTTGCGGTGCTCGGTGACAATCCGAAAATCCATCCCTTGAAAGAGGACGTGGACGAGATGCAGCACATGCTCGAGGACTACATGGCCTTTGTGAAAGGCGACGGCGGCGAGCAGGCGACGGCGGTCAGCATTGCCGAACTTGTGGAAGCAACGGTGGAAACCGTGGAGCGCGAGCGCCCGGATTCAGATGCGCAAATCCACGTGGGTGCCATGCCGCAGCAAACCGTCAACGTAAAGCCGCAGGCTTTTCGCAGGTTGATTGCCAATCTCATCAGCAATGCCGTGCGTTATGGCCATCGCATTGAAGTGTCGGGCGAGATCGCTGATGGAAAGCTATTGCTGCGCGTCGATGACAATGGACCCGGCATTCCGGCGGACCAGCGCGAAGACGTGTTCAGGCCTTTTGTTCGACTCGATAACGCCCGCAACCTTGATGAAACGGGCACGGGGCTGGGCTTGGCCATTGCCCGCGACATTGCCCATGCCCACGGCGGCGAGATCATGCTTGATGACAGTCCGCTGGGGGGGTTGCGCGCCGTGGTGAAAGTGCCGGTTTAAAACAACTTGCCGCCGTTGGGAACATCAAGGTCAGGGCCGATCATCACTACACCACCTTCGGCATCGGGGAAACCGAGCGTCAGCACTTCCGACATGAAGGGCCCGATCTGCCGTGGCGGAAAATTCACCACCGCCGCGACCTGGCGGCCCATAAGTTGTTCCGGAATATAGTGGCGGGTGACCTGCGCCGATGATTTCTTGATGCCGATCACCGGGCCAAAATCAATGCGCAGCTTGTAGGCGGGTTTTCGTGCCTCGGGGAAGGCTTCCACAGCGACGATGGTGCCGACACGGATATCGACCTTCTCGAAATCGGCAAATGTGATCTCTGCCATCAGCTTGCCAACTCGCGGGAACGTTTTGTGGCAGCCTCAATGGCGCGCACCATGAGGGGTGCCATGCCCTGTTCTGCCATCAGGATCTGCAAGGCCGCATAGGTGGTGCCCTTGGGTGAAGTGACATTCTGGCGGAGCGTGGCTGCGTCAATGCCCGATTGGCGCATGAGCTCGCCGGACCCCGCCACGGTGGCGCGGGCCAGTTTCATTGCCACATCGGCGGGAAGGCCAACGGCTTCGCCCGCTGCTGCCAGGCATTCCGTGAGATAAAACACATAAGCCGGGCCTGACCCCGATACGGCCGTTGCCGCGTCGATCAGGGCTTCATTGTCGACCTGCACTACTTCACCGATTGAGTGCAGCAGTTGTTCGGCAAGCGCGAGTTGTGAGGCACTCACATTGCTGTTCGCGAACATGGCGGTGATGCCGCGACC
>JANNFZ010000381.1:0-4232 GCA_031380375.1 Hyphomicrobiales bacterium | reverse complement strand
AAAAGCCGAAAGGCTTCACCGCCCGTATGCTGACCAGGCGCAAATCCTCGCGCACCAGCAGTGTGTCGATGGGAAACTCCGGCCGCCAGCCAAGTTTTGCCGCGTGTTTGGCCATGCGTTTTTCAATGATGCCGCGCAAGCCGTTTTCAACGCTGAAATGATTGACAATGAGCACCGTGCCGCCGGGCTTCGTCACGCGCGCCAGCTCGCCCATGACCTTCACGGGGTCAGGCACCACCGTCAGCACATACATGGCAACCGCCACATCGAAAGAGCCATCGGGAAATTGCAGTGCTGTCGCGTCCATTTCGAGAAGTGCTTCGACATTGTGCCGCTTGGCCTTGCGCAGGCGCGCCCGGGCCCGCTCCAGCATCTCGCTCGAGAGATCAATGCCGGTGACTTTGAGCTTGTCATCATAGTGCAACAGCGCCAGGCCCGTGCCCACGCCCGCCTCGAGCAAGCGGCCCTCAAAGCAATTGGCCCGGGCCGTCACCTGCTTGACGCCAGCTTCCACGAGCTTGCCAAAAGTCGCGTCATAAACCGGAGCCCAGCGCTTGTAGGCTTTGCGGACATCGGTGGTTTCAAGTTTTTGCAGGGGGCGCGCAGACATCAGGTTCTCCTCGGTTTCGTCGCCTTTAAGTGAGAACCTGTCGCAAAACAACCTGATTATGCCGTGACTCCACCTTGAAGTGCAATGAAGCCGCCGCCGAGAACTCGCGCACCGGAACCGGTGCCGCCATAGAATACGCAAGCCTGTCCCGGTGACACGCCATATTCACCTTCCGGAATCGAAACCACGGCACCGCGCGCCGTGGCGCGAAGCTCTGCTTCGACGGGCGGCCGCGTTGATCTGATCTTGGCAAAGATTTTCTGCGGTGTCGCACCAAGTGCCGCATCGCCCAGCCAGTTCACCTGTTCAATGGCAATATCATGTTGCTTCAGGGCTTCGTGCGGACCAACGATCACCCGGGCGTTGCGCGCCTCAAGCTTCACCACATAGAGCGGTTCGCCATCGGCAATGCCAAGGCCTTTGCGCTGGCCAATGGTGAAATGAATGATGCCATCATGGCGGCCGAGCACCCGGCCATCGAGATGCACGATCTCGCCCGCCACAGCCGCATCTGGCCGAAGCTTGGCAATCACGTCGGCATAGCGCCCCTCGGGCACAAAACAAATGTCCATGCTGTCGGGCTTCTCCGCCACAATCAATCCAAGTTCTGCCGCACTGGCCCGGGTTTCCGCTTTCGGCAAACGCCCCAGCGGAAAGCGCAGGTAATCCGCCTGGGCTTGCGTGGTGGCAAAGAGGAAATAGCTCTGGTCCCGCGCCATGTCCTGCGGCGTCACCAGTTCCCGGTGACCATCACCACGCAACCGGCTTTCGATATAGTGACCCGTCACCAGCGCCGAAGCCTCAAGCTCGCGGGCATACATCAGGAGGTCGGCGAACTTCACTGTCTGGTTGCACTTGACGCACGGAATGGGAGTGGCACCCTGCACATAGGCTTCGACGAATTCGTCAATCACCGCCGCGCGAAAGCGCGATTCAAAATCAAGAATGTAGTGCGGAAAATCAAACGCTGCCGCCACCCGCCTTGCATCATGAATATCTTGTCCGGCACAACACGCACCCTTGCGACGAATGGCTTCGCCGTGGTCGTAAAGCTGCAACGTGATACCCACCACGTCATAGCCCGCCACTTTCAGCAACGCCGCAGCCACCGAGCTGTCAACGCCGCCCGACATGGCGCAGACCACCCGGTGCGAGGCCGGATCGCCGACTAGGCCCATGGCCTCGTGCACGAGCTTCAAGATGTGGGCTTCCAGTTTCATGGGCCGTCTCATGCGCCGGGTGCCGGCAATTCGCAAGCCGCGCGCCAAACCGCCCCAAAGCTGTTTCGAAATGGACCAGCCGCAGCGCAAAGTTAGTCATTTGTTCACAAGCGTTTAGCTCTAAATTAAGGCCCCTGACCTAGGGTGATCGACAGTCGGGTCAGTTGTCCGCTGGTTGCGGGACCCAAGTGTGTGTGTGAGTTTGCGTATGAACGGTCAGTTGCGTCCCCGCGTCAATTACGTCATCGGCCCCGATGGGAGCCCTTTGACAATCGCCGATCTGCCACCGCCCGGCAGCCATCGCTGGGTCATCCGGCGTAAAGCTGAGGTTGTTGCTGCGGTGCGCGGGGGCCTCCTGTCGCTCGAAGAAGCCTGCGACCGCTATACCCTGACGACCGAGGAATACCTGAGCTGGCAGCGCTCCCTCGACAAGAATGGCCTCGCCGGCCTTCGCACCACGCGCATCCAGCAATATCGGCAGTAGTCCCAAAGTTCAGAGATTGCCAAAAGCTTTCTCATCAGCATCGCCAGACCATTCGCTGAAAACCGCAAAGGCGTCTTCCTCATGTGTGGAACCGACTTTTTCCAGCAACACACCCTTGGCACCCACGGAATAGCGTAGTTGGTCTCCCGGCTTCAGTCCAAGCCTCGCGCGAACTTCCCGCGGAACAACCGTCTGGTTCTTCGATGTGATTTTTGAGAAATTCGTGCTCATGGAATGCAATGCCGGTGGTTCTTTGAATTGGCGTTTTACATCCATACGCTTGGTTTGGAAAGCGACCTCATCAGCCGCGCGTTCCGCGCGCCAGCTTCTCCAAAGGAGAAGCGACAACATTTTCGCGTCCCTTCTCCTCTGGAGAAGGTGGCGCGATGCGCCGGATGAGGTCCTTTCCATCGACGGATTTTCAAGTGCCATCCGTCTAGTGGTCATGGACCATTCCTCTCCACTCACTTATGCGCGAGCCAAGCGGCTGCGCCATGCGCTGACCGAAGCAGAACGAAAGCTTTGGGGCGCGCTCCGAGATCGTCGCCTTGACGGATACAAGTTCTGCCGACAGGTGCCCATCGGGCCATATATCGTTGACTTTCTGTGCCGTGAACGAAGCTTCGTCATCGAAGTCGACGGAGCCACCCATGGAGCTGATGTAGAAATAATCCATGATCAGCGGCGTAAAGCTTACCTCCTTTCGTTGGGTCTCGTTGTCCATCGCGTCGACAACATCGAAGTATTCCACAACATCGGGGCCGTCCTGGACGGTATCCATGCGGTATTTGCAGAAAAATCAAAGTGACCTCGCCCCCGCTTCGCGGACCCTCTCCAAAAGAGAGGGGACTAAGATCGGCGTCCCTTCTCCCCTTTGGAGAAGGTGGCGCGAAGCGCCGGATGAGGTCCCTAGGGCGTTCAACCATTGAACTCCTTCTGAACCCGGCCTTCATTTCAGGTTCACATTTGTGAACACCCGTCGTTGCGGAGCTGACATGCGCCCGGTCTATTGCGATTGCTTTGCCACACAAGCTAACACCCGCCTATGAGGTTCGGTTCCATCAATGCTGCCCCGTAAAACACGTGAGTCGAAAACACTCCTGACCCTCGCGGCACCGCTCATCCTCGCCTATCTTGCCGATGTCCTGATGATTGTGACCACCAAGATCGTTGTGGGCAAGCTTGGCTTTCTCGAACTTGCGGCGGCCGGTGTCTGCGCCGACCTCGCCTTCCAACTCGAATTTGTCATCAAGGGTCTTCTTTCGGTTGTCGGTGTCTTTGTGTCCGAAGCCTACGGTGCGTCACGCAAGGATGATGCTTTGCCGGCCCTGTGCCGTGGCCTTGTGCTGGCGGTTTTTTTTGGCTCCGTCATCACGGTCGTTGTCTTGAATATGGATGTGGTTTTGCGGGCCGCGGGCCAGGATCCGGAAGTGATCGCCATGGCCCGGCCATTCTATGAAACCTTCGCCTGGGCCATGCTGCCCACTACGATTTTTGCCGTATTGCGGAGTTTTGTGTCTGCATTGATGCGCACCGGCTTCATTCTGCTGGTGACAGTTGCCGCATTGCTGCTCAACTATTTTTTGATGCAAGGCCTCGTGCATGGCCAATTCGGCTTGCCGCAATGGGGCCTCGCCGGTGCTGGCATTGCCTGGTCGATCAGCGTCTGGTTCATGTGCCTCTGTCTCGGAACCTATGCCCTGTGGCTCATCCGCAAGGAGGGTTTGCGGCTCCACGACCGGCGCTGGTTCAAGGACATTTCAGGATATCTGCCGATGTTGCATTTGGGCCTGCCGGTTGCCGGCATCGTGGCGCTGGAGTCAGGCTTGTTCGCGGCCGCCTCGCTTCTTTCCGGCGTTCTCGGTCCGAAGGATTTGGCGGCCTATCAGATCCTGATGGGCTGGATCTCCATTCCCTT
>JANNFZ010000390.1:0-4989 GCA_031380375.1 Hyphomicrobiales bacterium | reverse complement strand
GACCAGCACGACGGCAAGGCCGGGTGTGAGATGGTGCTCCGCCTTCAAGCTTGCGACCGCCCTGCCGATGCGGACACGCAAGGCTTCAGCGATGGCTTTTCCGTCAATCAGTTTGGCCATGGTCTTAAAACAGCCCTTCGATCTGGCCGCGTGAATCAAGGCCGATCACCTCGGCTGACGGCACGCGTGGCAGGCCCGGCATGGTCATGACTTCACCGCAGATCACCACGATGAACTCGGCCCCCGCCGAAAGCCTGACTTCACGGATCGGCACCACGTGGTTTGTCGGCGCGCCCTTGAGATTGGGATCGGTCGAGAAGGAATACTGCGTCTTCGCCATGCAAATCGGGAACTTGCCATAGCCCTGCGCCTCGTAACCTTTAAGCTGGTCGCGGATGGCCTTGTCGCCGACGATGTCATCGGCGCGGTAGATTTCGCGGGCGATGGTCTTGACCTTGTCCCACAGCGGCATGTCATCACCATAGATCGGTTTGAACTGTGCCCCGCGCCCGGCGATTTCGGCGACGTGTTTGGCCAGCGCTTCCGTGCCCTTGCCGCCTTCGGCCCAATGGGTGCATTTGAAGGCTTCGACGCCGTGTTCCTTACAGTAGACGCGGATGGCCTCGACTTCAGCTTCCGTGTCGGTGACAAAATGATTTATGGCCACCGCAATGGGCACACCGAACTTCTTCATGTTCTCGATGTGGCGGCCAAGATTGGCACAGCCCTTCTTGAGGGCCTCGACGTTTTCCTTCTTCAAGTCATCCTTGGCGATGCCGCCATGCATCTTCAGTGCACGTATTGTTGCGACAATCACGGTCGCGGAAGGGCTCAGGCCGGCTTTGCGGCATTTGATGTCGAAGAATTTTTCAGCACCGAGATCAGCGCCAAAGCCTGCTTCCGTCACCACGAAATCGGCGAGCTTCAAAGCCGACTTTGTAGCCATCACGGAATTGCAGCCATGGGCAATGTTGGCGAAGGGGCCGCCATGCACGAAGGCCGGATTGTTTTCCAGCGTCTGCACGAGGTTGGGCATGAGTGCGTCTTTCAGCAACACAGTCATGGCACCAGGTGCTTTCAAGTCCTTGGCGAGAACCGGCGACTTGTCCTTCTTGTAGGCCACGACGATTTGCCCGATGCGGCGCTCAAGATCGGCAATCGAAGTCGAGAGGCAAAGGATCGCCATGATCTCGGAAGCAACGGTGATGTCGAAGCCTGCTTCGCGCGGATAACCATTGGCCACGCCGCCGAGGGAACAGACGATGTCGCGCAGCGCCCGGTCGTTCATGTCCATGACGCGGCGCCAGGCGACACGGCGGGTGTCGATGCCCAGTTCGTTGCCCCAATAAATATGGTTGTCGATCATCGCCGACAAAAGATTATGGGCGCTGGTGATGGCGTGGAAGTCTCCGGTGAAATGCAGGTTGATGTCTTCCATGGGCACGATCTGGGCGTAGCCGCCGCCAGCTGCTCCCCCCTTCATGCCAAAGCACGGGCCGAGGGAAGGTTCGCGCAATGCCACCATGGCCTTTTTGCCGATGCGGTTGAGGCCATCGCCAAGCCCAACAGTCGTCGTGGTCTTGCCTTCACCCGCCGGAGTTGGATTGATCGCCGTGACGAGGATCAGTTTGCCGTCCGGCTTTCTGGCCAGGCTGTCGATGTAGCTCAACTGCACCTTGGCCTTGGTATGGCCGTAGGGGATCAGGTCCGCTTCCGGAATGCCCAGTTTTTTGCCGATTTCCATGATCGGCTTCATTTTGGCTTCGCGGGCAATTTCAATATCGGACTTGACGGTCATGGATGGCGTTCCTCAGGGTTAAATTTGTTTCGTGGTATGAAATACACAATCCCGCCGCCGGGTCCAGAGGCAGGTTCAAGAATTCGGGGGCAACATAGTTCGCGGCGAGCCATAGCGGAGAACCAATTTCGCCACAGCACCTTCTTTTCCCGACGTCGTCTTTAACCATGGTCACCCATCGGCTGGCCCCCAGGGCCAATTCATGCGAGACTGCCGCCCAGTACATGAGGTGTGCCTTGGCAAGTCCGACTGTGAACTCTGTGCCGACTACGAGTTTCTCGCCGTTCCTGTTTGCGGGGATTTCGTCGCTGTTGGAAGGTGATAAATGGGGTGGTGCCGTCGGCACCGGCGTGACATTGACCTACAGCTTCCCTGGAGCAACCACTTGGTGGGACGCTCCCTACGGAGACTACAACGAGCCAGACAACTACTATTCGATGACAGCAGCCGAACAGAACACCGTCAAACTAGCACTCGGAGCATGGACGGCCGTTTCCAATGTTGCATTCACGCAGGTTGCCGACACCGAGACGACCGTCGGCGAATTGCGCTTTGCCTTCACGGACAACCTTGATCCCAATTCCGCTGCCCACGCTTATTTTCCCAGCAACTATCCGGAGGCTGGTGACGTCTGGTTTGGCGCTGATACAATTGGAGAGAGCCTTGCCAAAGGCGGTTTTTTCTATCTCACCATAATGCACGAGATCGGCCACGCGCTGGGTCTCAATCATTCATTCGACATGCCTGCGGCACGCGACAATTATTTCTATTCGATCATGAGCTATACGGCGAGCCCTTGGTCCAGCGACGGCGACAACTACGCCTCGTTTTACCCGACGACGCCAATGTATGATGACTTGCGCGCCATTCACGCGATTTACGGCCGCGACATGACAACCAATGCCGGCAACACGGTCTATACTTTCTCGGGCGGGCGCTACTTCCAGACGATCTATGATGCCGGCGGCAACGACCAAATCGTCTATTCCGGCGGGCTCGGCTGCAGCATCAACCTGAACCCTGGCACTTTCAGTGTGCTCAGCGCGTCCATCTTTTTCTCAGGTGGTGTGACCAACCGTGCCACGGTGTGCATCGGCCCAAACACCATCATTGAAAATGCCACGGGCGGCAATCTCGCCGACACGCTCACCGGCAATGCCGCCGCCAATGTCTTGAACGGGCGCGGGGGCAACGATTTTCTGCGTGGTTACGCAGGTAACGACGTCCTGCTCGGCGAGTTGGGCAACGACACGTTGGTTGGCGGGCTTGGTGCTGATTCACTGCGTGGCGGTGCTGGCGCGGACACTTTTGATTTCAACACAGTGTCGGAAATCGGCTTCAATGCAGGTGCCCGCGACATCGTCCGTGATTTCAGCCTGGTCGACGACTATCTGGACTTTACCACGATCGACGCCAATCCCTTCACAGCGGCGAATGACGCTTTCCATCTCTTTCTCACCCCCAGTTCGGTTTTCGGTGGCACGCGCGGGGAAATGCACTGGTATAGGGCGAACCCAGACGGCACCGTCCGCACGTTCGTGATCGGCGATGTGAACGGCGACAGCGTGGCCGATTTCCGCCTGGAACTCATCGGTGCCTACACATTGCGCGACATTGACATCCTGCAGTGAGGTCAGGCGACGGCTCCGGTTCAGCGATTGCTTTTCAAAAGATCATCACGGAAATGCGAAACAGCATTGCCGTGGGCGTCGAAGCCTTCGTAGTCGGCGAAGGCTTTGGCATGGGGTGCCAATATGCCGTAACCCTCGCGCGTCACATGCACGAGCGATGTGCGCTTTAAAAAATCATGGACTGAAAGTGCCGAACCAGTTCGTGCCCAGCCGCCGGTCGGCAGCACATGGGAAGGTCCCACAACGAAATTGGCCAGCGTTGACGGCGTGTGTTCGCCAAGCAGGATTTCGCCCGCGTGTTTTATCCTTTCAAGATAGCGGAAGGGATCGCGGGAAAGAATTTGCAAGTGTTCCGGCGCATAGTCATTGACGAAGGCAATGGCCTCGTCCTCATCGCGGGCCAGCACAATGCCCCCCATGGGCCCCGACAAAACCGCAGATGCAAATTCAACGCGCTGGGCACCCATATTTTTGTAAAAGCCGGCGATGGCGGCCAGTGCCTCGTCGGCCACGCGCCTGTCCCAGGTGACGAGATAGCCTGAGGAATCATCGCCGTGTTCACATTCAATGAGGAGATCGAGGGCCGCAAGCTTGCCTGAAACTGATCCGTCGGCAAGGACAATGGATTCGGATGGCCCCGCCGGCGTGCCAACATCGACAAAGGACGAGACAATGCGTTTTGCCGCCGCGACCCAGGGGCTGCCGGGCCCGACGATCTTGGACACGGGTTTGATTGTCGCTGTGCCATAGGCTGCCGCCGCGATGGCTTGCGCGCCACCCGACTTGTAGATTTTTGCAACGCCTGCAAGCCGCGCCGCGACGAGAGTCGCATCGTCAATTTTCCCATCGGGCCCGGGTGGTGTCACGATGCAGATATCCGAAACACCCGCAACCATGGCCGGAATGGCCGTCATCAGCACAGCGGATGGAAAAGCTCCCTTGCCGCGCGGCACGTAACAGGCAATGGAGGGCACAGGTGTTGTGCGGTCACCGGCAAAAACGCCGGGACGCAATTCCTTCAGCCATTGCCGGTCAGGCATTTGCAAGCGGTGAAAAGTGGTGATCGATTCAGCCGCGAAAGCCATGGCCTCCCGCATCTGCGGTTCCAGAGTCCGTTCGGCGCGGGTGAAATCCTCTTCTGTCGCGGCAATGGCATCGACTGCAACCTTTGCTCTGTCGAACTGCAAAGCAAAGCGGGACAGGGCAGCATCACCTTCAACCCGCACCGCCTCGACAATGGGCTTTACCTTTTCGGTGAAACCGGAAAGGTCGGTCTCGGTGCGCGTCAGCAAGGCCTTGCGCCGGGCGGGCGACAATTTGGAGAGTTCGTGAAAGTTGGCGGGCTTCGGCGGCATGGGTTACGACTTACACGCAGTCGCCACGCCGTCCAATGGTGGAATGTTTCACGCCTGAGCTAGCTGTGGACTCTCAATAGGTTGTTCGCGGTTTGAGGAATCCTGCTGATGGGAGGTTTATCACCGATAGATGAGTGTGGTCGATGGTGATTGTAGCGGTGCAGCCATTTTGGCAATTCTTCGGCTCTTAACTCTGAAGTCTCGA
>JANNFZ010000365.1:0-7312 GCA_031380375.1 Hyphomicrobiales bacterium | reverse complement strand
ACAGGCCGTCTTCAATCGAGATGATGGGATAGGCTTTGGACAGCTTCGCCAGGTATTCGGCTTGTTCCTTGATCGAGCGTGTCTTGCCTTCGCCTTCATAGACGTATTTGCCGTCCTTGAAGAATTCGGTCGCGGCGCAATCGAGCGCCAGGTAGATGTCCTTGCCCGCCTTGTAGCCGGCCTGCTCGATTGACTTCATCACAAAATCAAGCGCTGCCTCCGCCGACGGCAGGTTTGGCGCAAAGCCACCTTCATCACCGACATTGGTGTTATGGCCAGCCTTCTTGAGCGCGCCCTTCAGCGTGTGAAAAACTTCGGCCCCCATGCGCAACGCTTCCCTGAAGCTTGGCGCTCCGACTGGCATGATCATGAATTCCTGAAAGTCGATGGGGTTGTCGGCGTGGACGCCGCCGTTGATAATGTTCATCATCGGCACCGGCAGAATGCGCGCCGAGGCTCCGCCCACATAACGGTAGAGCGGCAGGCCGACGGCATCAGCGGCAGCCTTGGCGACGGCAAGCGACACGCCGAGAATGGCATTGGCACCCAGCCTTGCTTTATTGGGTGTGCCATCAAGGGCGATCATGGCACGGTCAATGCCGATCTGGTCCTCGGCATCCATGTCAGCGAGCGCCTCGTAGATTTCGCCGTTGACGGCTGCCACAGCCTTCATGACACCCTTGCCGAGATAGCGCGCCTTGTCACCGTCGCGCAATTCAACGGCTTCATGCGCACCCGTCGATGCCCCCGACGGCACCGCAGCACGACCTAAAGAACCGTCTTCCTGGGTCACATCAACTTCGACGGTGGGATTGCCGCGACTGTCCAGAATTTCGCGGGCGGTGATATCGAGAATGGCAGTCATTTGTGAACCTCAATGATATAATCGGCGTCGGGCCGCGCTTATGGTGAGGTTCGATGGCGATTGCAAGAATTTTGAGGGGCGCACCTCAAAGGGGTCAAAAAGAAGGTGGCCATCAGGCTCCTCTCCGAAGTTCAAAATACAAAATCAACGGCCGTGAACGTGTGATTGCCGCTGACCACAAGCCGGTAGTTCGGATCACCATACAACAGGATTTCAGTATTGCCATTCACATGCAGGAATTCGAGTTGGGCAATGGTCCAGCCCGTGTTGGCAACCCATGAATTGATGTCAATGCGGTCCTGGCCGCGGACAAAGTCACGAATGGTGTCGGTACCCGCATAAAGCACATTCCACACAAAGGTATCCCTGCCAGCACCGCCCCACAGCGTGTCGCTGCCCAGCCCGCCATTGAGGGCATCATTGCCGCCATTTCCGGAAATGATGTTGGCTCCGTTGTTGCCCATCAACACATCGTTTTTGTCAGAACCAAAGAGATTCTCAATGCCCGTGAATGTGTCCGAGCCTTCATTGGTGTTCTGGGCACCCGTCAACCTGAGATCCACGCGAACCCCATTCGTTTCGGTACTCTGGAAAGAAGCCGTATCATTGCCGATACCGCCAAGGAATTTGTCATTGCCAAGACCACCGCGCAGCCAGTCATCGCCGCCAAGGCCACTCAATGTGTCATTCCCGCCCCAGCCCGCAATAACGTTTGAAGCGCCATTGCCAATCAGCACATCGGTGTAATTGCTGCCAATGAGCCCTTCAACGCCCGAAGCCGTTACGGTTCCAAAGCCGGTTGCCTGCGCCGTCGCCAAACCCAAATCAATGACAACGCCGTTTGTCGCGGCCATGAAGCTCATGGTGTCGTGGCCAGTGCCGCCGTCGACATTGTCAACGCCGCCATACATCACAACCCAGTCATCGCCACCGAGACCTTTCACCGTGTCACTGCCCGTGGTGGTCAGGAATGTGTTGCTGTTGTTGTCCCCCTGGTAGTTCGCCATGCGTCTTGTCTCCTTTTGGAACTCTGTCAAAAGGAGAGAGCACGAACCGGGCCATTCGCGAACAGATGGTGGCAGCGCGGAAGAACCGGAGTTATGAGGTTAAGGACCATGGTTTATCCCGGCAAAATTCCGCTTTGGGCCGCTCTTTCAGTGATGATGGGGCACATGGCCGTGGCGCAGGACACGCAATTGTCAGGCTCCGAAATCACAGCGCTGCTCGGCGACCATTCACTCTATGCCGGCAGCAACGGCGAGATCGAGCAGATCTTCCAGAAGCAGGGTTTGACATTCTATCTTCAGAACAAGGCATCATCACAGGGCACGTGGCGTGTGCGCGACAATCTCTATTGTTCGATCTGGCCGCCCAATCCCGCAGAGTCGTGTTTCACCGTATTGCGCAATGGTGATGCTGTGACCTTTGTTTCAAGTGCCGGAAAACATTTTGGCATGGTGATATCCAAGCCAAAATAACTTGAAATCGGCCACACCTTCCCCATCTCTGCTTGACTGAAATGGAGGACCACTCAATGACACATTCTGCCGGTGCAACTGCCGAAGACTTGGGCATGGGACATTACGCCGATCATGGCCACAAATCCTGCCGCAAGGGAAAGTATCGCTGGTCTGGACTGGAAATTGTTACAATGGTTGGCGGGTTCATCGTCTTCTGGCCGCTAGGGCTTCTGGCACTCGGCACCAAATTGGTCCGTGGTGAAATGTGGAGCGGTGCCAGCCAGGGCGCTGCACCTTGGGCGGCTTACAAGGACTGGAAGCACGCCCAAAAGCCGGATGGGTTTGGTTTCGCAAACAGTCATTGGCAGCATCGGGCGTCGAGTGGCAACGAGGCCTTCGACACCTATCGCAAGCAACAGCTTGACCGGCTCGAAGCCGAGCGTCGCAAGCTTGAAGACGAGCAGCGCGCATTTACGGAACATCTCGCCAAGCTGCGCCGCGCCAAGGACCAGGAAGAATTCGACCGCTTCATGGCGGAACGCAACACTGCCACCCAACAAGGCTAGTTCGCCGCTATGCACACGCCCCGTAAAAAGGGGCGTGTTGCTATTTTTCCAGCCGTGCCACGAGGCTCGAGGTGTCCCAGCGCCTGCCGCCAAGCTTCTGCACTTCGGAATAGAACTGGTCGACGAGTGCTGTCACCGGCAAGTGCGCGCCATTGCGCCGCGCCTCGTTCAGGCAGATGCCAAGATCCTTCCGCATCCAGTCCACCGCAAAACCAAAATCAAACTTTCCGGCGATCATCGTCTTGTGTCGGTTTTCCATCTGCCAGGAGCCGGCTGCACCTTTGGCGATGACCGAGATCACATCTTCCATGTTGAGCCCGGCCCGCATGCCGAAATGCACACATTCCGCCAGCCCCTCGACGACACCGGCAATGGCAATTTGATTGCACATTTTGGCCAGTTGTCCGCTGCCGGAAGGCCCGAGCAGTTTGCTCATGCGGGCATAGGACATGATGAGGGGTTCGACGGCGGCGTAATCTTCCAGATCACCGCCGCACATCACCGTCAGCAATCCATTTTCTGCCCCGGCCTGGCCGCCGGAAACCGGCGCATCGATAAAACCGATGCCCCGGCTTTTTGCCTCGGCATGAAGTTCACGGGCCACATCTGCTGATGCCGTTGTATGGTCCACAAAAATGCTGCCGGGTTTCATGCTGTGAAACGCGCCCAGCTCGCCGATTGTTACAGCACGAAGGTCGTCGTCATTGCCGACACAGGAAAAAACGAAATCAGCGCCTTCCGCCGCTTCACGGGGCGTCGAAGCCGATTTGCCGTTGTGCTTCCCGGCCCAGTTTTCGGCCTTTGGCGTGGTCCGGTTGTAGACCGTGAGTGCCGCGCCGGATTTGGCGGCCAAATGGCCCGCCATCGGAAACCCCATTACCCCCAAGCCGATCCACGCTGCCCTTTTTGCCATGTCTGTCTCCTGCCAGTCACCCATCCGATATGGGCAGCGATCACTGATTTCAAGTCGTTCCGGCCCTTGCCACAGTCCACCAATGCACTATTCTGGTGCCGGAGCATCCCCTTGAGTATTGAACGCCGCAATTTTCCGCAGTTCTTCGTGACCGCACCAAGCCCGTGCCCCTACCTGCCGGGCCGCATGGAGCGCAAGGTCTTCACCCATCTGCTGGGCGCTGATGCCCGCAATCTCAATACCCAGCTGTCGCAGGGTGGTTTCCGGCGCAGCCAGAACATCGCCTATCGCCCGGCCTGTGACACGTGCGGTGCCTGCCAATCCACGCGGGTTCCTGTCAATTCCTTCGACTGGACCAAGGGCTTTCGCCGGGTAATGGCGAAAAATGCCGACCTGTCGACATCGTTGGTCAGGGCCCAGGCCACCAGCGAGCAATACTCCCTTTTCAGAGGCTATATTGACACGCGCCATTCCGAAGGCGGCATGGCCGAAATGACGGTGCTCGATTTTGCCGCCATGGTGGACGACACCGTGGTTGACAGCCGCATCGTTGAATACCGCCTGGGAGCCACCAGCATCTCCAAGGGTGAACTGGTTGCCGCGGTACTGGTCGATGTCCTCGGAGACGGCCTGTCGCTGATTTACAGCTTCTATGAGCCAGGCCTTCCCGATCGCAGCCTCGGCACATTCATCATTCTCGACATGATCCGCCGCGTCGAGCGCATGGGGCTGCCTTATGCCTATCTCGGTTATCTCGTCCGGAAATCGCCCAAAATGGCATACAAGGAACGCTTCCTGCCACAAGAGCGCCTGACACCCCAAGGCTGGGTGCTGCATGAAAAAATGCTCGATTGAAGGCAAGAATGGTGCCGGAAGCTGAAGTTTCCGGGGCATTACAATTGTACTTGTTTGAAAATTGGGCATTTGCGATTGTCGCATGCCGGGGGCGGCGACTCGACTATTCTGGAAATCTCGGATGAAACGCTTTGGACTGGCCAATCCTTTTGGCGCGAGCCATGTGGTGACTGCGCTTTCGCGCGAATTGAGCGAACTTGGGTTCACCGTTGCCGTGTCGTCCGACATGGCGGAATTCAACAGGGTCAAGCTCAAATGCCGGGATATGCCCGTGGCCCCCATGCATCACCATGAGACTGCCATCTTTGACGGTGAGCGGGCCTTTTGGATGTATCTGACTGATGAAAACGGCAATGTCGTCGGCTTGCAGGCCTTTCGCTTCGATGTGATCGACACCCATCTTGCAGACTGGTGCATCAACTACATGATTGGCGTTTACATGCGCCGCCAGGAGTTGATGGTGCCCACCCATGCCCATCCACCGGCCGGAAGTGTCGCAGAACGCCTGACGGGGCGGCTCGTCTATCATGGTGAAATCTGGATCGACAAGGCGATCCGCAACCGCCGGGTCTTTGAGTGCTTCGTGCGGCAGGGATTGATCCTGGCCCTGGTCAAGTGGCAGCCGGATGCGATTTGGGGCCTCGCCTCTGCGCAAATGGCGGGGCACGGCCATTTCACACGCGTCGGCTACACAATATTGGAGCGTGGTTTTCTGCGCTGGCAATGGGCCTCGGAAGGCATTGATCCGGTCGAGTACCTCGTGGCAGTCGAACGCAACTCGCTTGAAGCCATGATCGAGGAGTCGCTCGCTACAGGAGCTTTATATCCACAGGCCCAAGCTCCGAAACCACTCTTACCCGTCCAAAACCATTGACGACTTTGGTTTCCGGAAAAATCAACCGCCGGTAGCCGAGCCAGCTCACTTCGCCGTCGGGTCGCACCATTGCCGCCAGCACATGGTCATAGAGGGGACGGCCCTGCTGGATCGCCGTGAAGTAGGAACGCGAGACCACACGATCATAACTGTGCCCGGTCTGGCAAGGATAGGACACGGGCGAGACACCCCAAATTTTGCCCAAGGCAGAATCCTTGCCAACATGCTCAACATTGACAATTTCCCGTTCGGTGTCGATCGCACAGATCACGGACCAGTCATCAGGTGTCTGTTGCGACTCGTACGCCTGGCGCAACTTCTCGGGCATCTCGTGTGAAACCGGATCATAGGATTCCGTATAGGTGCGCTGGGCAAAGCGGATGTCGCTCTTTGACATGATCGCCTGGATGCGGTCACGGGCCGCCTCCGTCGTGCTCAGCGTCTCCTCGAACCAGCCAGCGTTGAAATAGCGCAGCGTGACGGGCGCGGCACACGTCATGATGAAATCAGAGAGATAGACGAGCGAAGACCAATTGCGGCCGAAAGTGATCCAGTGGGCGCGGGTGCCGCGTGGGCCGGTTTCGATTTTGATGAGGTCCTGGGTGTGCAACAACTGCCGGTCCGACAACAATGCGCCGTCGGGCTTTTCCGGCCGGTCCACGACCTTCCCGCTGTCGATCCAAAACTCTACATCGAATACGTCCATAGCAGCTCACTTGTTCAGCAGCTGCCCGCCCCCAGACGACGGACATCTCAAAGTTTTCCTACTGTTAAAATAGGAAATGTATCGTTAACAAACAGTTCACCTCTCGATTGAGCAAAACCGCATCAAAGCACCCGGAAGTTCACCTCCGCAATCTGGGAAACCACGGCAACCGAAGGCGGACCTGTGGTGTTCTCCGATGGCAGAACGACCCGGTGATAGGGAACCCATTGGTGTGAGTCGTCCGGCATCCGCAGCAAGGCCATGACCTGGTCATACCGGGCTTGGCCGGTCTTGACGACTTCGGCATAGGCGGCGCTGACCGTGTCGCCATAGCCGCCCGCCGACTGGCAGGGATGCGAAGAGGTGAATGTGCCCCAAACCCGGCCGATTGCCGACTTTGGACCGACGCGCCGCACCACAAATTGTGCCGTGACGTGGTCAAAGAAGCAGTCAACTGTGTAGTCCTCAGGCGCGGTTTGGTTTTCCAGGCTGAACTTGATGACATCCGGCATCTTGGCGAGTTGCGGCGCTATCCTTTCGACAAAAATGCGGCTGGCAAAATGGCGGTCACCATGGGCGATGATGTCCTCGATGCGCTGTGCCGCACTGTCGGCGTCTTTGCAGACCGCCTCAAACCAGCCCATGGCGCAAAACCGCAGTACAAAGGGCGGGTTCATCTCCTGAATCAATTCCATGGTTGCAAACAAGGCGGAATGACAGGGTGACTGCACGTCCCATTTGATTTCGGTGCCAAGCGAACCCGTGGTCAACCGAACGCGGCCTTCGCGATGCAGCCAGCCGCCAGAACCGGCATCGGGCGTATCGATAGTCCGGTTAACGGCTTCGAGCCGCGTGGAATTTACCCAGTACCTCTGCCCTCTCATGTTTCAGGTTTCCTGCGGTCAGAACGGCTGACACAACTGTCCTCGCCTGTCACTCTGTGCCCAATTCCGCGGATTTCCACAGACTTCTCAAAGCGTGATGAGGTCCGCATGTACGCCGACACAACAATTTACGGCAACTTGTCAGGAAAAACGGTTGCTCTTCGGGAAACCCTTGGGCGGAAGCCTGCC
>JANNFZ010000387.1:0-4244 GCA_031380375.1 Hyphomicrobiales bacterium | reverse complement strand
GGGCCGGGGTGGGGGTCTGGAAGTTTTTCAAGATGGTAATGATGACTATGTTTTGAATTCAGCGCGACCCCCACCCTTGATCCCTCCCCACAAGGGGGAGGGAAAACAGAGTGTGAAGCCCTCAGCGATGAAAAAGCCTTACAGCGCCTGATATCTGGCAATCGCTGATTTCTCGATGGCTGCCGTCGTCAGCTTGTCGAGACCAAGGCCATCGCGCAGAATGGCGAGGAAGCGCAGTTCCTCTTTGCCAACCACAAGGTCCGAGGCTGCCACTTCAACAGCCAGCGCATAGGCGGTCTCGCGCAACCTCACAGGCAACTGCTCGCGGATCAGAGCGATCACCGTTTGCATGCCGTCCTTCACTTCCAGCATGTCGCCGCATTCCTGGGCGACGGTGGCAAGGCGGGCCCGGTCGAAACTGCGAAAGGCCGGAAGGGTGCGCACCAGCAGATCCATTTCCGCCAGTTCCTCGGGCTTCAATTTTCCTTCCACACCTGACATCATCACCATCACATAGATGAGCGCCTGTTCATTGCTGATCGTACCGGACATAGGTTCTCCTTTTTCTCAGCTCGCTTTAGCACAGAAGCTATTGACCGCATCAATGGCATCAACAAGGCCCATGCGTTCTATTTTTACACCTTGTGGAAAGGCCGTAGCAAAGCGTGATGCGAGCCTGGAATCGAGGATCACAAAGCAGCCCCGGTCCTTGTCGCTGCGGATGAGGCGGCCAAAAGCCTGGCGGAGGCGCAAGCGCACCGTCATGTCGGCATAGGCATTGCCGCCGAAGGCATCCTTGCGGGCCCGCTCCAAAATTGATGGCGTGGGCCACGGCACCCGGTCCATGACGATGAGGCGGAGTGAATCCCCCGGCACATCAACGCCATCGCGCACTGCGTCAGTGCCCAACAGGCACGCATCGCGCTCGGCCCGGAACAAATCGACAAGCGTGCCTGTATCCATGGGGTCCACATGCTGCGCAAACAGCGGCAGGCCCCTTTCGGCGAGTTGCTGCGCCACGCGGCTGTGCACGGCACGCAGCCGCGAGATCGCCGTGAACAATCCAAGCGCCCCGCCGTGGGCCGCAAAAAACAATTCCCGGTAAGCCGCCGCGATCTGGTCCATGTTGTCGCGGTTGACATCGGTCACCACAATGAGCCTCGACATTTTCGGATAATCGAACGGCGAGGCAAAGCTTTCGCGCCGCACAGGATAGGGCAGATGCACGGCACCGGTGCGCATTTCGGCATTTTGCCAATCATCGGGCAATTCCGGTGGCCGGTCCTTCAATGTCGCCGAAGTGATGATCACGCCATCGCTTGGCCGCAACACCGAAAGGGCCAGTGGCTCTGTCGGGTCAATCCAATGGGAGTGAAAACCAATGTCAAATTCGCGCCCCGTCGATTGCTCGACATCGAACCACTCGACGAACAGTGTGTCACGTTCGCCCAGAAGGCGATTGAGCATCACCAGCCAGCCCCCGACCATCAAATCACCGCGCCGCCTGAGCGACCGCGACAGGGCCTCGATCCGCCCGCGTTCATTGCTGTTGAGGTCGGCCGCCTCTTCATCAAGTTTGGCCGCCAGCAACTTTGCAAGGCGCGCCATGGGACGCTTCAATGCAATGAGACTGGCGGCAAGTTCGCCCGCTGCTTCTGCGAGCCCGTCAATCATCGGCAGGCAATCGGCCTCCAGCGTGAAGCCGGTCTCGGTGCCGTCCCTGGCCAGCACCTGTTGCCTGACCAACACGAAGAAGGCTTCTGCCGATCCCTCGGCGCGGCCCTCCTGGATGCGCCGCATGAAGCCTTGCGACGGCAGGGCGTGGGCGGCGCGCAGCACCTCGTCAACCAGCGCCTCGCCGCCATCATCAGCGGAAACGAGATCGCCAATGCGGTCCGATAGCCCGCGCCCGCGCCGCCGGTCGCTTTCAGGCCCGCGCAGCCAGCGCCGAAGCTCTGCCGTTTCCAGTGCTGTGAGATGCGAGGAGAATGCGCCATCGGCGGCATCAAAAAGATGATGGCCTTCGTCGAATACAATGCGCTTCAAGCCGCCGGGTGTGGTCTCCTCTTCCGTGGTCTTGGCTGCTCCCAACGCATAGTCCACGGCGGCGGAATGCAGCACCAGCGCATGATTGGCGATGACCAGCGAGGCTTTGCGGGCGCTGCGCAGGTTCTTTTCAATGAAGCAGCACTTGTAATGCGGGCAGGCGACATAGATGCATTCGCCGCGCCGGTCGGTGAGGCCCAGTGACTGCGGAGAGGGATTGCGCGTTTCGCCGTCAAATGATGTTTCGGGAAAAAGCGAAAGTATCCACGAGGGAAAATCCCCGCCGATCAAATCGCCGTCGCGGCTGGCCCTTGCCCAGCGGGCAATCAGTGCCGCAAGCAACGCGCCTTTGGTGCCGCCGGCCTGCAAGCGGCCAAAGCTTTCCTGCATGTTGAGAAGGCAGAGATAGTTTTCGCGGCCCTTGCGGATGACAATTTTTTCACGACGCTCTTGCGGATCAGGAATGAGACGGGTTGTTTCCTGTTCAAGCTGCCGTTGCAGGTTCTTTGTGTAGGTCGAAATCCACACCGGCGCATTGTTCTTTCTGGCCCAGGCCCAGGCGGGGGCCAGATAGCCAAGTGTCTTGCCGAGACCTGTTCCGGCTTCGGCGAGAAGTATGTTGTTGAAGGCCGGTGATTGCCGCGCCGCAAAGGCGTGCGCCGCTGTTTCGGCATAGGCTCGTTGTGACGGTCGTGCTTCTGAATCAACGCCCAAGGCATCGCGCAACACAGCGAGCAATTCCTCCCGCGAAACAGCGTCCTGCCTGGCCTGTACGGGTTGGCCGTCATCCTGCCATTCCTCGATGCGGTCCCAGACATTGAGACCCGTGGCAAAAGTTCCAACGTCAAGTTTCGGATTGGCTTTGAGAAGCGCTTGCATCACTTGTTTTGCCCAGGGCCAATTGGCCCGCGCCAGGAACGTGGCATTCTCGGCCGTTTCACGGATCAGGGGATAACGGGGATCACAAAGCCTGCGCAGCAATTCCTCGGCGATATCGGACAAAACAGAAGACGGTTTCAAGCCGAGGACGCGTGCCAATCCCGCCGGTGTTGGCACGGCCATGAGGGCCGGACACACAAAAGCAAAAAGCTCCGTCACATCAAAATGTTTCTGTTCGTAGACGTTTCGCAAGTCGGCCTTCTTTGCATTTGCGGCAAAGCCAAGCCGCTCCACCAGGAAGCCTGTGTGACAGGTGAGGTGCGGACGGGCGCGCAAGGCCTGCAATGCCGCAGCAGGCTGCATGAGCTTTCCGTCGATGACCGCGCCATGGCCGGTCACCAAGGCGACCGGCGTTTCTAAATCCATTGTAATGTTCATTGCCACGGGTTTGCCCTATTCCGTGCCAGAATGGAAATGTCAGGCGAGCATGGAGCGGAACATGGACCAGAAGTTCATCAACCTGTTTGATCGTTTCACCCATGGCGGCATGTCCCGCCGGGAATTTCTCGAAAAGCTCAGCCTCATGGCGGGTTCGGCGGCGGCGGCCTATGCCATTCTGCCGGTGCTCGAGAACAATTACGCCAATGCGGCAATGACTGAACCCACCGACCCGCGCCTCAAGGTCGAAGACGTGACACTGCCCTCCGGTATCAAGGGCCATCTCGCGTGGCCCGTCGATGCCACCGGCAAATTGCCCGTGGTTCTGGTCATCCATGAGAACCGGGGCCTTAACCCCCACATCAAGGACGTGACCCGCCGCATGGCGCTGGAAGGTTTTCTGGCCTTTGGCGCGGACTTCCTGACATCCCAGGGCGGAACACCTGAGGATGCCGACAAGGCCCGCGAGTTGATCGGCACGCTCACCAACGAGCAGATCACCGCCATGGCCAAATCGGCGCGCGCTGACCTCGCTGCTCATCCCCTTGGCAATGGCAAGGTTGCGGCCATCGGCTTCTGCTGGGGTGGCGGGCTTGTGAACAGCCTTGCGGTCGCCGATCCCGACCTTGCTGCCGGCATTGCCTATTATGGCAGCCAGCCTGCGGCAGCCGCTGTGCCCGCCATCACGGCGCCGCTCATGCTGCATTATGGGGCGCTTGATGAGCGCATCAATGCCGGCATTGCCGATTTTGAGGCGGCCCTGAAGGCCAATAACAAGACCTACGAATTATATGTCTATGAAGGTGCCAATCACGCCTTCAACAACGACACCAATGCCGCCCGCTACAGCAAGGAGGCCGCCGGCCTCGCGTGGAACCGCA
>JANNFZ010000358.1:0-3745 GCA_031380375.1 Hyphomicrobiales bacterium | reverse complement strand
GCAAATCGGGTAATTTCATCCAAGACGCCCCGTTCCATCGACCAAGTGGCAAGCATGGTCATTGAGAGAATTGGGGAAACCGACCAGACAAAAACGTAACGCGCCCATTCCAGTTCATCGGGAAGGAGTCCCGGAAACAGGACATGCAGGAAAACAAAGTCTGGCAACGCGGCATAGGCCACATATACGATTAAGGGTGCACCCAAAGTGATTATTGTCCCGTCTCGCAGAGCGGTCCAAACAGTCCAAGGTCGCCTATTCGTCGGTCCAACAACTATCATTTCTGGCTTTGATCTCGTTCCATTTGGGCGCTGACTGTCGGTAAGTTGTCAACTCACCCCGATCCGCAACAGGTCGTGGATGTGGATGAGGCCGTGCGGCCGGCCATTGCCATCAACCACAAACACCGAGGTGATGCGCGTTGCGTTGATGAATTCGATCACTTCCACGGCCAGCATGTCGGCAGTGATGCTGCGGGGAGTGTGGGTCATCACCTCTTCGACCTTTTGCTCCATGAGGCCCGGCCCCATGTGGCGGCGAAGATCACCATCGGTGATGACGCCGGCAAGGTGACCTTTCGCATCGACAATGCCAACACAGCCGAAGGCCTTGGCCGTCATGGTGAGAATGGCCTCGTCCATGCGCGTGCCAAGCGTCACCAGCGGCAGGGCATCGGCCCGGTGCATGACTTCGCCCGCATGTTTCAACTGCGCGCCGAGGTTTCCACCGGGATGGAAGGCGCGGAAATCCTGCGCCGAAAATCCCCGGTTCTCGAGAAGCGCTATGGCCAGCCCATCCCCGAGCGCCAGTTGCAGCAGCGTCGATGTGGTGGGAGCCTGGCCATTGGGGCAGGCTTCCTTGGCGGCGGGAAGTTCCAGAACAATGTCGGCCTCGCGGCCCAGCGCACTGTCGCGTTTCGCGGTCATCGCCACAAGCGGCACTTTGAAGCGCTTGGCGTAACCAAGAATGGCCTGCAATTCGGCAGACTCGCCTGAGTTTGAAAGCATGATCACGGCATCACCTGCGGTGATCATGCCAAGGTCACCATGGCTCGCTTCCGCCGGATGTACGAACAGGGCGGGCGTGCCTGTCGAGGCCAGCGTCGAGGCGATCTTGCGGCCCACGTGTCCGCTCTTGCCCATGCCCGAGACAATCACCCGGCCTTTGAGTGCTGCGATGAGTTCAACCGTATCACAAAGGGCCTTGCCCAGCGGACCATTTAGGGCCGCCTCTAGCCCCTGAAGCCCTTCCCGTTCGGTTGCGAGGGCAGTCTTGGCAGATGTGAGCCAGGCATTGTGTTGCTTATTCATAATGAGGCATTTAGCTTGTTCAATCTTGACGTGCCAGCCCCTGCGGCAGCATCCTGCCACCACAGAAAAAGAGACGAGTCATGCCCACATTCGACAGCGACCACGTGGCGGAATTGCACCACGAACTGCACAGCCATCTGCCGTCTGATCCCGCCCTCCGGGTGAAGACGCTGGAAAGCCTCGCCATTGAACGGGGCCTTGTGGCACCGGAAACGATCGACGCCTGGGTCGAGGCCTATACCGAGCACATTGGTCCGAAACGCGGCGCTGCCGTGGTGGCGCGGGCCTGGACAGATCCGGCGTTTCGGGCGCGGCTCCTCGACAATGCCGCCGAGGCGATAAAGGAATTTGGCTTCGAGGGCAGTGCCACCGGCCATTTGAAGGCCGTCGCCAACACCGACGACCAGCACCACATCATCGTCTGCACCCTGTGCTCGTGCTATCCATTCGCGATCCTTGGCATGTCACCGCCCTGGTATAAATCCACCGCCTATCGCGCCCGTGCCGTGCGTGAACCGCGGAAAGTCCTTGCGGAATTCGGCGTGACACTGCCCGGGCATGTCGGCGTGCGCGTCTGGGACAGCACTGCGGAGCTTCGCTATATCGTGATTCCCCAGCGCCCGGCGGGCACTGAAAATTGGGATGAGGAAAGGCTCGCAAGCATTGTCAGCCGCAATGCCATGATCGGCACCGAACGCGACCTATCGGCAGGGCCACGCTGATGGACGGCGTCAGCGATCTCGGCGGCTTGCAAGGCTTTGGTCCCATTGCGGTTAAAACCGGCGATGCCGACTTTGCCCATCTCAAGGACTGGGAGAAGCGCATGTGGGCGCTGGCCCGCAGCAACCTTGTCCCCGGCATCACCATCGACTGGTTCCGCCACTGCATCGAACGCATGGTGCCGGCTGATTACCTGAGCTTCGGTTATTTCAACAAATGGTGCACCACCTATCTGGTCATGATGCTCGACAACAACATGATTGCCATGGACGATGTCAGGCGCGGCCATGTCGAAAGACCCGATTCGCGCGCCGCATCCAGGACGGTGGAAGACGTCCTTGCCATCACGCGGAATTCCGCCAGAAGTTTTGAAACGGAATCGCTGACGGCACCTGCCTTTGCCATTGGGCAACAGGTCACGACCCATCGCTTGATGGCTGCCCGCCACACCCGCCTGCCGCGCTATGCCCGCGGTGCCAGAGGCACGATCATTGCCCATCACGGGGCACATCTGTTGCCGGACAAGGGAGCACTTGGGATTGAGGTGGGGGAACATCTCTATACAGTCGCATTTGCAGCAAGGGAACTTTGGGGCGAAAGCGCCGACGCCCGCGACGACGTGACACTTGAGCTTTGGGAAAGCTATTTTGTTCGCGCCTGACAATTCCCTTGAGCCCCCGAAGCCTGCCTTCGACGAGGCTTGGCAGGCGCAAAGCCTGGCGCTGGCCGATGCCATGGTGAAGGCTGGCCATTTCACCGCGAATGAATGGGCGGCAGCACTTGGTGCCGCACTGAAAGAGGCCGAGGCCGGGGGTCAGCCTGACACGCTCGAGACCTACTACACAGCAGTCATAACCGCACTCGAGAAACTCACTGAAAAACAGGCTGGCATTTCCGCTGAAGACCGTGCCCGGCGCCGTGCCGCCTGGGAGGTGGCCTATGACAGGACCCCGCACGGCAAGCCCGTGGAGCTTTAACCCCCGGCAAAACCGGAACAACCCGTCAAGCAGGCGTTAACCATAAATTCGCTAGGGTTGCGCGGTTATGTTTGTGCTCAGTCGGTTCGGGTCGGTTGCGGCCCTTGGTGTGTTGTTGGGAAGCGTCCCGGGCCTCGCCCAGGAAGCCGATGACCTGCGCCTTGCCGAACCCGCGGACGAAGCCGACGTCGTGGTGGTTCCCGCCCCTTCCCCAATGGCCAGCAGCCAAGAAACACCCATCCCCCGGCGCAGGCGCGAAACGATCGACCCCTTTGCGGCACAGGGTGTGGGGCAAGGACCGCTCCGGCTTTTTCCCTCGCTTGAAATCGGAGCACTGTTCACCAGCAATGCTGGCGCGAGGACAAGCAACGCGGAGGCTGACGGTGCCTTCAGCGTCAAGCCCGGCTTGCGTCTTGAAAGCAATTGGGTGCGCCATCAACTGACGGCCTCCGCCACGGCTGAAATGCAGCACTATCTCGATCACCAGGAATTGTCGTCGACATCGGCAAATCTTGATGCGCTGCTCCGCCTCGACATCCGCCGTGCCACCAGGATCGAATTGGCTGGGGGCTATGGTCTTTCCTCGCAGAGTGCCGCCGACAGCGAAGTGCCCGATGCAGCCAGCGGCAATCGCTTGACCCACAGCATTGCCGCCAATGCCGCAATGGTCCATGAGGCTGGTGCCATTGAAGCAAAGTTGAGCGCGGGTGTTGATCGCGAGATATTTTCTGACGTTGA
>JANNFZ010000350.1:0-2079 GCA_031380375.1 Hyphomicrobiales bacterium | reverse complement strand
TGTCTACCGGGCTGTTTACTTCAAGTGGCGAGGAATTCGTCCGGGCCGTGAGCCGCCGCGTGGTGTTGGTCAATGGTTGGCAACTTGCCGATATCATGATGCGCCACAACATCGGCGTCCGGGTCAAGGAAACCTACCAGTTCAAGGAACTGGAACCGGCTTATTTCAACAGGCAGCGCTGAACCAGGTCAGTCCTTCAACAGGAAAGTCACCTTCATGTTGACGCGCCATTCGGCGATCTTGCCGTTTTTCACCACGCATTTGATGTCCTGCACCCAAGCCCCTTCGACATTGTCGAGGGTTGAATCGGCCCGGCGGACACCGTTTTCAACAGCATCCTCGATGGACTTTGATGATGACGCAGTAAGCTCGATTACTTTGGCGACGGCTGACATTGGCAATACTCCAGGTAAGTTGTTCACAATCCCCCCTTGCTGGTTCACGCATCGAAAATGAGGCGCTACAAGCGGGCTTGGAAACAGTCTAGCCATGGCCATGCATTTGATCAAACTCTGTGTCGGGGTCCAGGAAGTGGACGAGCTTCAGGCTTGGGTCAAGGATTGCAAGGCGGGCCGCGATACGCTGGACCACGTCACACGTAGTTTTCCGCGCCGGAAAGATGAGATTTTGCCCGGCGGATCACTCTATTGGGTGATCCGTGGTCTGATCCTGTGCCGCCAGCCCATCGCCGACCTTGAAGCGGTAACGGGTGCCGATGGCATTGGGCGGTGTCGTATTGTGTTCAAGCCACAAATCGTCATGGTCAGGCCAACGCCGCGCCGGGCCTTTCAGGGCTGGCGCTATTTGCTGGATGATGATGCGCCGCCCGACATGCCAAAGCGCATGGGTGGTGCTGAAATGTCAGCCAAGATGCGGCGGGAATTGGCCGCGTTGGGGCTGTTGTGAAAATTCACCAATTGAAAGACGGCGAAGTGCGATTGTTGCTGTTCAAGGCGCTGTAGCTCCTCTCAATGCGTCATTCCGTCCAAGCCCGAGCCTTTGCCTCGCAAAGGCGGCGGAGCGCGAGACGGAACCCCGCTTACTTTCAATGGGCATTATTCCAAAAGCGGGTTTCCGGATAGCGCACGACATCACGCCTGCGGCGCGATCAAGGTGCGCTTCCGGAATGACGGACTAACATGGAACGCCAGCGGATTTGAAATTTCAATGTTCTCGAGCGTCGAATGGTCAATGGGAGTCGTTTCTTCCCATTCCTCCATCGGCGGGCCTGACCCGCCGAACCAGTCTTTCCGAAAGTCTTGGTGGATGGGTTAAACCCGCCCATGGAGGATATTTGGATTCAATTGACCACCCCTCGCTCTAGACAGCAATATTGTCGATCAACCGGGTCTTGCCAAGCCATGCTGCCGCGATCAAGCGCAAGGGTTCGGTGCCTGACAGGGGCACTGCCAGGGTTTCGGCATTGCGGGCCGCCACATAATCGACTTTGAAGCCAAGGGTGCGAAGCGAACGGGCGGCGGCTTTGGTTGCGGTCTGATGATCGACGCCACCCCGGATTTTTTCAGCCGCATCGGCAAGGGCGCGATAGATGGCTGTCGCCTGATGGCGCTCATGTTTCGAAAGATACCGGTTGCGCGAGGATTTGGCCAAGCCGTCTGCTTCGCGTACCGTCGCAACGCCAATGACCTTGATGGGCAAGTCAAGATCCCGCGCCATGGCCGTAACGGTCAACAGTTGCTGATAGTCTTTTTCGCCGAACATGGCGAAATCAGCTGCTGACTGGATGAACAGCTTGGCCACCACTGTCGCTACACCATCCAAAAATTGCGGGCGGAACCTGTCCTCAAGGCCGGCCTTGGCTGGCCCTGCAAGGCTCACCGTTGTGGCGAAATCCGGTCCATAGATTTCGCTTGGCGCTGGAATGTAGACAGCATCGACATTTTCGGCTGCGAGCATGGCAACGTCGCTTTTTTCGTCGCGGGGGTAGCGCGACAAATCCTCAGTGGCGGCAAACTGCTTTGGGTTCACGAAAATGGTGGCGATCACCTTGTTGGCATGGCGAAAGCCTTCGCGCACCAGTGTCAGGTGCCCTTCGTGCAAAGCGCCCATGGTGGGCAC
>JANNFZ010000316.1:0-3524 GCA_031380375.1 Hyphomicrobiales bacterium | reverse complement strand
GCGAGATCAACACACCCCAGCTTGACATGGGTTCCTGCACACCAAGGCCGAGATAGGAGAGGAAACTTTCGAGAATGATGACCTGCGGCACGAGCAGCGTCATGTAGATGACCACGGGACCCAGCAGATTTGGCACGATGTGCCGGATCAATATGCCCCAACGCGATACACCCAGTGCCTCGGCGGCCTGGACATATTCCTGGCGCTTCAATGACAACGCCTGTCCGCGCACGATGCGCGCCATATCGAGCCATAGCACCGCGCCAACTGCGAGGAACATCAGGACAAAGTTCCGGCCAAAAAAAACCACCAGCATGATGACGAAGAAGGTGAACGGCAGGGCATAGAGAATATCGACGACACGCATCATGACTTCGTCAATCCTGCCACCCAGGAAGCCCGAGGCCGCACCGTAGAGCACACCAATCACCACGGCGACCACACCCGCCAACAAGCCGATGGCAAGTGAAACGCGGCCGGCAATCAAGGTGCGCGTCAGCAGGTCCCGGCCGTTTGAATCCGTGCCGAAATAGAAATGCTTCTGCTGCACGTCAGCGGTCATTTTCAGCATCAGGCCATCGGCTGATTTTTCGACAACGACAGCATTCTCGAAAACATCGGAACGGTCGAGATAGCGGGTCGAACGTAAATCAATGTCTTTGGCGGATGTCACGGTGACTTCGATCTTTGCGCCCTCCTGTTTCCAGTCCTTCACCAAAAGACGGGCCCGTTTCATGGCCTCCATGAGGGCTGCTTCAACATCATGGGACTTGGGATAAGCCGTCCACGACGGCGGCACACGGGTATAGTCGGCATGGATCGTCGTGTAGGCATTGGGGGTCAAGAAGGGACCGAAAACGCAAACCAGTGTCATGAGGCCAAGATAGATGAGGCTCACCATGGCGGCGCGGTTTTTGACAAGTCGCGCCCTCGCATCAGCCCATAGCGAGCGCCCGGCGGCGGGCACTGAGCGGACAACCTCAGTCATAGCGCACCCTCGGATCAACAAAGGCATAGAGCACATCGACAATGAGATTGAAGAGGATGGTGAAAATGGCGATCACCACCACGGTTCCCATCACCAGTGTATAATCGCGGTTAAGTGCTGCCTCGATGAAGTAGCGGCCCACACCCGGAACGGCAAAAATCGATTCAACGATAATCGAGCCCGTGACCAGTGAGGCCGCAGCGGGGCCGGCATACGAAACAATTGGCAGAAGTGCACCGCGCAACGCATGTCTCACGATCACCGCGAAATCCGAAAGCCCAAGCGCCCGCGCTGTGCGGATATGGTGGGCGCGCAATGATTCAATCATCGAGCCACGCATCAGCCGCGCCACGATGGCGAGTTGCGGCAGCATCAGCACCAGCACGGGGCCAACCTTGTTGATCAATGCGCCGTCGTTCCAGCCGCCAACCGGAACCCATTTCAGGGTCAGCGCAAAGAACAACTGGAACAATGGCGCAATCACGAATGTGGGGATGGTGCTTCCGGCCGTTGCCGTGGCCACAACTGCATAGTCAGCGGCGCGGTTCTGGTTAAGGGCGGCGATGACCCCCATGGTGCTGCCGAAGATCAACGCCAACACCAGCGCCGTGGACCCGAGCTGGATGGACACCGGCAATCCCACACGGAACAATTCGGCCACGGTGAAATCCGGCAGATTGTAGCTTGGGCCAAAGTCACCGCGCAGCAGGTTGCCGAGATAAGTAAGATATTGGTGAAACAAGGTCTGGTCGAGGCCAAAGCTGCGCTCGAGATTGGCCCTGATGACGGGATTGATGCCCTTTTCCTGGTTGAAGGGGCCACCCGGTGCAATGCGGATCAGGAAAAAGGAAATCGTGACGATCACAAAGAGCGTCGGGATGGCCGTCATGAAACGGCGAAGGACATAGCGCAGCATGGCGAAATGCAAAGTCGCGCGCCGCACCGGTTGCCCGATGCGACGCAGGAACGACTTTGCTCTTACTTGCTGAGGAAGCGCGTGGGGTGATAGTCGAGGACGTTGTTTTCCCAGCCCTTGAGCTTGCTCGAAACCACCGTGTGGTAGCCATAGAACAGCAGCGGCACCACGCAGAGGTCACGGGCCACGCCAATGGCCTCGGCTTCCGAGAGCTTCTTCATGCGCTCTTCGGCGGGAGCTGCTGCTGCTTCGGCGAGCAGCTTGTCGTATTCCGGATTGGCATAGCTTCCATAGTTGGTGCCGGCGCCGGACTTGCAAATCTCGAGGAAGTTCGCGGGGTCCTTGTAGTCGGCGATCCAGCCAGCACGGGCGATGTCAAAATCGCCTTTCTGCTGAAGGAAACCATAGTGGGTCTTGGTGTCGGTATTGACCATGGTCACTTCGATGCCGAGCGGCTTCAATTGTTCCTGGATGGCGACGGCGGTGTTCTTGTGGTTCTCCGACGTGTTGTAGCGGATTTCCATTTTCAACGGCTTGTCCGGGCCATAGCCCAGTTCGGCAAGTGCAGCCTTGGCGGCATCTTCACGGTCGAGTTGGGACTTTTCGGAATATTCGGTGGGCTGTGCCTCATAGCCGCCAATGCCCGGCGGCACGAAAGAGTAAGCCGGAACCATGGTGTTCTGCCAGACTTTTTCCGCGAGGTAGTCACGGTCGATGGCCATGGTCACGGCATGGCGCAATTTCACATTGTTCCACGGCGCCTTGTCGGTCTTGAAGACATAATAGTAGGTGCCGAGATAGGGTCCAAGGTGGATCTGGTCACCGAACTTGGCCCTCAAGTCGGCAAGCTGTTCGGTGGGAATGTCATCGTTGGAATCAAGTTCACCTGCCTCGAAGCGCTTCATGGCGGTGGAACGGTCTTCCGTCGGGATATAGTTCACCGTGTCAATCGCAACATTGGCCGTGTCATAGAAGTTCGGATTCTTCACGGCCTTGACGTGATCATTCGGCACGAATTCCGCAAGCATATAAGGGCCGTTGGAAACAAGATTGCCGGGCTTGCTGAAATCAGCGCCGAATTTTTCAACATTGGCCTTGGAAACAGCATAGGTCGATTGATGCGTCATCATCTCGAGGAAGTAGGGTGTTGACGCATTGAGTGTCACTTCGAATGTCGAGTCATCGACGGCCTTGACGCCCAGTTCAGCGGGCTTCTTGTCGCCCTTGGTGATGGCCTCGGCGTTGACGACGGGTGCCAACAGATAAGCGTATTCGGCAGCGGTTGCAGGATCGACCAGGCGTTGCCACGAGAACGCGAAATCATTTGCGGTCACGGGAGAACCGTCGGACCACTTGCCACCGGTACGCAGCTTGAATGTATAAACCTTGCCATCAGGTGAAATGGTCCAGCTTTCGGCAGCACCTGGCATGACTTCGACCTTGGCATTGTGCACGAGGAGCCCTGAGAACAGGTCGCGGAGGATGTTGGCTTCATAAACTGTCGAAGTCTTGTGCGGATCGAGTGATTCCGGATCAGCGGAATTGCCGCGGTTATAAACGACTTCGGCAAACGCACCGGACGCGGTAAGCGCCAGGATGGCAGCACCAGCCATCAGCGAT
>JANNFZ010000294.1:0-12894 GCA_031380375.1 Hyphomicrobiales bacterium | reverse complement strand
GGCAGGTTTGCGAACCTTGCCGAGAAGTTCGAGCGGATCCTTGAACACCCGTGCCGTGCCGCGCCGCGAACCTGCGTTGGCATGGGCATGCTCGCCGAGTTTCCATGTCGGCCGGTCGCCCAATTGCGCCGCCTTCTGGTAGTCGGAGATCGTGTCGTCACCCAGGCCCACGAAGTAATTATAGGTCTTGTTGTATTCCTGCACATGGGCGAGGCAGTAATTGTGGAACTGGCCCTCGGAATTGCGGCCCTTCGGCGCCTTGTGCCGCGCCGGTTTTTCACAACCCGGCCATTCGCAAAGCTTTTCCACCTTGGGCTCGGGCTTTGATCCCCGTGGTGTGACCCGGATTTTGTCGAAATATTTTGAATCGAGTTTCATGGTTCAATTATGGTAGCTGCACTACCCAGCCGCAAGAGTTAAGGGGAAGAGCATATGACGGAATTGGGCCCGATTGGCAAAACCATTGTGCAAAAACTCAATGCGGCACTTGCGCCAGAGAAGCTCGAACTCATCGACGAGAGCAACCAGCACCATGGCCATGCCGGGAGCCACCCGTCTGGCGAAAGCCACTTCCGCGTCAGGATCATGGCTCAGGCCCTTTCAGGCAAATCCCGCATTGAACAGCACCGGATGGTCAATGCGGCTCTCGCCGAAGAACTCAAATCCCGCGTGCACGCGCTCGCCATTGAGGTGGTCAACAAATAGCTTTTTCTGCAACTATTCTTTGCGCAATTCTTTCACCCGCCGCAACCCATCGATTGCGTATTGATTCTTGGGGTCCAACCTGAGTGACTGCGAATAGTCGATTTCGGCCAAATCCAGCTGTCCCATCAATTCCCGGACCAAGGCACGGCTATCAAAGATAGCCGAAATCTGATCATTGATATCAATTGCACGATTGCAGTCAGCGAGTGCTTGTTCCAGCCGGCCCAACTTAGCGAAACTCCAACAGCGGCCATTGTACCCAGCAGGATGATCGGGGGTGATTTCGATCATTCTGATGAAATCCTTGAGGGCCCTATTGTGCTTTCCTTGCAACTGTAAAATTGAACCATGGCGAAGCAGGACATCCGGACTTTCACCGCCGGAATCCAAGACCTTGGTTAAGTCCCGCAGGGCGCGGCGGTAGTTGCCCAAAATCTCATAGCTTATGGCCCGTGCAAACAGGTACCGGTTTCTGTTGCGGCTGTCCTTCTCTTCGCCGATGGCTCTTGTCTGGTCCGCCACAGCTTTTTTGTCGTCTTGCAAAGCGCTCCAAAACAATCCTCTCAAATGGTAGGCTTCCGGATATTGCGGCTGCAGGCGCACCGCCGTGCTCATGTCGTTGATGCCCTTTCGACGTTCCCCCGCACTCGCCAGCGCAATCCCCCGGCTGAAATAGGCCTTGGCCGATTTTGGCCTGAGTTTAATTGCAATGTCCAGATCAGTGACCGCGGCCGCAAAGTTGCCCATCGCCATATGGGCATCGCCACGCGCCTCGAAATTTAGAACCTCGTTTGGCTGCAGGGCCACCGCCGAATCGAGATAGACGAGACCTTCTTGAAGTTGGCCTCGAAAAAGCAATACGCTCGCAAGTTCGCGCAGGGCCGCAGCGATGACCTCCGGTGGCTCCTTGCGCAGATCGACAATTTCCTGACACGCGGCCGTCTTGCTTGCGATTTTGGGATTCTGCAGGCAGTCAGAGCCTCCGGCAGCTTCTATTGGTGTCGTTGCCACAGCAAGTGACATTGCCACTGCGAGCGAAAATAGGCATGCACGCGATGTCATGGCACTTCTTCTTCATTGCCCGGCTCTGCATCTTTAATGCGAATCACTCGGATTGATGTGAGCTGCTGGCGCTTTTTTTTCAGCACCTCAAAACGGAAGCCATGGAAATAGAACACCTTGCCAACCGCCGGAATCATCCGCGCCTCATGAATGACAAGGCCTGCAAGTGTCGTCGCCTCTTCGTCCGGCAATTGCCACTCCATGGCCCGGTTCAGATCGCGCAATGGCACGTTGCCCGGAACGATGAACGATCCGTCCTTTGATTTCCGCACCCCCGTCGGCACCGCATCAAATTCGTCTTTGATGTCGCCGACAATTTCCTCAATGATGTCCTCAAGTGTCAGCAGACCCTGCACTTCGCCATATTCATCCACAACAATGGCAAAATGGGCTTTGCGCCGCAGGAAGGCATTGAGCTGGTCCTGAAGGGGTCTTGTATCGGGCACAAACCATGGATCGGTCATGACATCATCAAGCCTCACCTTGGTGGCATCGCCTTCGGCCTTCTGCAGGGCCGCAAAGAGACTCTTGGCATTGAGAATGCCAATGATGTTGTCGGGCTTGTCACGCCACACAGGAATGCGCGTGTGCCCGCTTTTCAGAATCTCGTCGATCAGGGTTTTCACAGGCTCGTCGGCGTTGAGCGTCACCATCTGGGTGCGGTGGATCATCACATCCATCACCTCAAGGTCCTTGAGATCAAGGATGCCACCCAGCATGTCGCGGTCCTTTTTGACCAGTGCCTCTTCCTTGTGATGGAGGTCAATGGCACCGCGCAATTCATCATGGGCCGAAAGCACATTGGTGTTCACATCAATATCAGCACCAAAAAGCTTGAGTACGTTCTTGACGATAAACTCGACTGCCAGAACCACCGGCCCCAGAATGGCCGACAGGAACCGCATGATGGGGGCAACGGCCAGCGCCACTTTTTCCGGATAGGTGATGGCATAGGTTTTGGGCATGACTTCGGCAAAGATCAGGATCAGCACGGTCATGGCGGCCGAGGCAATCACAGCACCACTGTCACCAAAGATTTTGATGAGGGCGGCCGTGGCCACGGCGGAAGCCGTGATATTGGCGAGATTGTTGCCGAGCAGCAGTGCCCCGATCAGGCGTTCCGGCATTTCAAGCAGGCGCAACGCTGATTTTGCCCGCTTGCTGCCGCGCCGTTCGATTTCGGTCAACCTTGCCCGCGATGCCGCCGTCAATCCCGTTTCAGCACCGGAAAAAAAAGCCGATACAAAAATCAGGCAAACGATTGAAAGAACCGCATAGCCAATTTCACTCATGGCCTTGTTCTGTCCTTCTCCAAAAATGCCAACACATCGTCATCTCCGATGTTTTTTGCAATAAATGCCCGCCCCACGGCCTTCACCAATATGAATGTGAGCTTCCCCGCCACGGCCTTCTTGTCCTGGCGCATGAGCTGAAGCATGTCCTTTGGCGGCGGCAACTTGCCTGGGATTTCCGAAACGTGTGTGGGAAGTCCTGCTCTGGCGAGATGCGCCGCAACCCGGTCTGCGGTGCCGGGAGCACATGATTTCAAGTCCTCCGAAAACCGGATGGCCTGCACCATGCCCACCGCCACGGCTTCACCATGCAGCAGGCGATCAGAATAGCCGAAAGCCGCCTCCAGCGCATGGCCGAATGTATGGCCAAGATTGAGAAGCGCACGCTCCCCGGTCTCGGTTTCATCGCGCGCCACGAGTGCGGCTTTGCCTTTGCAGCAGACCTCGACCACTTCGGCAATGGTGGCAATGTCAACAGCCATGATCTTTTTCACATGGGTTTCAAGCCATTCAAAAAATGTCAGGTCACCAAGCACTCCGTATTTCGCAACCTCCGCATAGCCTGCCGCCAACTCCCGGCGCGGCAGGGTGCGCAACAAACCAGTATCGGCGATCACCAATGCCGGTTGATGAAAGGCTCCAATGAGGTTTTTTCCGAAACTTGAATTGATCCCGGTCTTGCCGCCAACCGACGAATCAACCTGGGCCAACAGCGTCGTCGGCATCTGGATGAAGCTGATGCCACGCCTCAATATGCTTGCGGCAAATCCTGCAAGATCACCGATCACCCCGCCACCCAGCGCGATGATCGTATCGCGGCGCTCAACGCCGGCCTCCAGCAACCGCTCGCAAAGAAGGGCCAGCTTCTCAAAACTCTTGGTCTTCTCACCGGCCGGCAGAACAATGGCCGTGCTGGCGATGCCCGCTTTCGTCAGTTGCGCTTGCAGTGCCACAAGGTGGTGCCGCGCCACATTCTCGTCGGTGACAATTGCCGTGAAGCCCCGTGCCAAATGCGGCCGCACGAGTTCTCCCGCCTTCACCAAAAGCCCGTCACCAATCAGAATGTCATAGGAACGCTTGCCAAGATTGACCGCAACTGATTTGAACTCAGACATTCGGCACCTTGCCCCATTCGGCCCGCCGCGCCAGGGCGCGCACCACTTCGTTGACCATTTGCTGGTGCTGCACATCGCGGCTTTCAACGGTCACATCGGCTTCGGCATAGACTGGATAGCGCTTGTCCATGAGAGCCTGCATCACGGCCTGTGGATCATCTGCCTTGAGCAGCGGCCGGTCATTGCGTTTGCTGACCCGCTTCATGAGCAGGCCGAGATCGGCCTTGAGCCAGACTGAAAGGGCCTGCGCCTTGATGCGCGCCCGCGTCTCCCCGTTCATGAAGGCACCGCCGCCCGTCGCCAGAACCTGCGGTCCATTGTCCATGAGCCTGGCAATCACCCGCCGCTCGCCCTCGCGGAAATAGTCTTCGCCATGCTGTTCGAACATTTCCGGAATCGATTGTCCGGCGGCGGCCTCAATCTCATGGTCGGCATCGACAAATTCAAGGCCCAGCTTTTCGGCCAACCTCCGCCCGATGCTGGTTTTTCCCGCCCCCATCAGGCCGACGAGGACGATCGGCCTCCCCGCCACGAAATCCCTGGCAGCCTCAATATCCTTGCTGGTGTTGCGCTTGGCCATGATATTGCCGTGCTTCTAGAGCATGGGCCTTGGAAAGTGAAACCGCCATTTTGCAGATGCGTTAAGGCGCAAGTTCTGGCATTGAGGCGCCTGAAATGTGAGCCGAAGGCCATCCGTGATTCCTGATTTTGTGCGTTTTGTCCTCGTCGTGGCGGCCCTTGCCGGTGCAGTCTATGGTGCCGCCTGGACCCTTGCGACCTATCCCCCCGAACCCTCGGAAGTCATCCGGTCGCTCCCCCATGACAAGCTCCGCCAAGGCTGACGCCCTCGTTAACCGTTTTCTCGAAATGATGGCGGCGGAGCGTGGCTCGGCCCGCAATTCCATTCTCGCCTATGGCCGCGACTTGAAGGACTATGTCGCGGCCATAGGCGTTATCCCGACCGAGGCCGCCACAACCGACGTGCGCCGCTATCTCGGTCAGTTGCAGGCCAAGGGCCTCGCCCGCGCCACCGCCTCCCGCAAGCTTTCAGCGATCCGCCAGTTTCACGGCTTTCTGCTCAGCGAAAAACTCAGCACCAGCGATCCCACGCAAGTTGTGGAAAGCCCGCGCAAGGTGATGACCCTGCCGCGCATCCCCTCTGGCGACGACATTGCCAAGCTGCTGAAGGCGGCCGATACCCAATTGCAGGCTGCCAAGGGCAGGCCCGCTGCCAAGGCCCAGCGCCTGCACTGCCTTGTGACACTTCTGGCAACGACGGGCTTGCGCGTTTCGGAACTTCTTTCCCTCACACTCCGCCAGGCGCAAACCGACCGCGACATGTTGCTCGTCAAGGGCAAGGGTGGCCGCGAGCGCATGGTGCCGTTGGCAACCTCGGCCAGCACCGCCATTGCAGCATGGATCACGGCGCGCAAGGAAGGCAACGGTGTTGCATCAACTTGGCTGTTCCCGTCACGCGGCAAATCCGGCGCATTGACGAGGCAGCATTTTGCACTCGAGCTGAAATCACTTGCAGCGCTGGCAGGCATAGACCCGTCCCGCATCTCGCCCCATGTGCTGCGCCATGGTTTTGCCACCACGCTTTTGGAACATGGCGCCGATCTCAGGGCGGTGCAGCAGATGCTTGGTCATGCCGATATTGCGACAACGCAAATCTACACCCATGTGCAGTCGGAACGCCTGACGGCAACCGTCGAACGCTTTCATCCCCTGTCCAAGAAACGTTGACTTTCGCCACGCCCGACGCCAGTAACATTGCACCGCATTTGACAGAGGTAAACCTTGCCAACCTTCCTGGATTTTGAAGCGCCGGTGGCCGAGTTTGAAGGCAAAATCGCCGAACTCCGCGCCATGGCCCAGGGTGACGCCAGCCTGTCCATTGCCGAGGAAGTGAAGGGTCTCGAAAAAAAGGCCGCCAAAGCCTTGCAGGATCTCTATGCCAATCTCGATTCCTGGCAGAAGTCGCAAGTCGCCCGCCACCCCGAGCGGCCCCACGCGCTTGACTACATCAACACCCTCATCACCGATTTTGTGGCCCTCTGCGGCGACCGGAAATTTGCCGAGGATGAAGCCCTTGTCGGTGGTCTTGGCCGCTTCCGGGGCCGCAGCGTCATGGTCATCGGCCAGGAAAAAGGCTCCGACACCCAAAGCCGCCTCAAGCACAATTGGGGCATGGCAAGGCCCGAGGGCTATCGCAAGGCCGTGCGCCTCATGGAAATGGCCAATCGTTTTTCGGTGCCCGTCATCACGCTGGTGGATACATCAGGTGCCTACCCCGGTGTTGATGCCGAAGAGCGCGGGCAGGCCGAAGCCATTGCCCGCTCGACCGATTGTTGCCTTTCACTCGGCGTGCCGCTGGTCTCGGTCATCATTGGCGAAGGCGGCTCGGGCGGGGCCATTGCCATTGCCACAGGCAACAGCGTGTTGATGCTGGAACACGCCGTCTACAGTGTGATTTCGCCCGAAGGTGCGGCGTCCATTCTGTGGCGCGATGCCGCCCGCGCCAAGGATGCGGCTGCCGCCCTCAAGATCACGGCGCAGGACTTGAAGAAGCTTGGTGTCATCGACGAAATCATCATCGAGCCGCTGGGTGGCGCGCACCGCCAGGCGACCAAAACCATCGAGAATACCGGCGAGGCCATTGCCCGGGCCATGCAGGCCTATGAGGGCGTGTCCGCCGATGTGCTGCGCACCCAGCGCCGCGAAAAATTCCTGATGATGGGCCGGGGACTTTAACGCAAAAGCCTACATGCCGACGGCGGCAAAATTATCAATCATCGTCTGATAGAGACTGGCAACGCCGCTCGATGTGTTGGTGAGCACCGGAATGAGTCCAATGGCGAGAATGCTGGCGATCAAGCCATATTCAATGGCGGTCGCGCCCCGCTCATCTGCGGAAAAACGATCCAGAATTGCCAGCCTGCGTATCATTGAGAGCCTCTTGTCGATGCCAGTGCACCTACCCGCCTAGCACTACAGGAGGAGCAATTACCGTGCCACTAAGTCAAACACTAAACTTGTCGGGCCTGCGTTAAGTGCCGAAGTAACCACCAATGTCGGAGAATTTCGTCTGGATGCCGGAGGCCACATAGAGGAACCCTGGAACAATTGCGGCAAACATGGCGATGGCAATGATTCCGTATTCAACTGCAACAGCGCCGTCCTCACAGGAAAGCAGGGTCTTGACGCGACTGGTGAGTGACTTTGACATGGCGGCACCCTGTGTGTCTGACGGTACGCCTCCATGAATATTCCGAAATGCCTCCCAAATCCTTAATTCGATCATTATTGTTGTGCTGAAACGATGCAGTTTCCAGCACCCAGAGGACCTCTCGAATGCCGATCACCTTGAACCGCCGCACACTTCTGGCAGGCCTATCGGCATTTTCGGGCGGAATCATGCTGGGCCAAGGCCGGGGGTTCGCTGCCCGCCTTCCCCGGCTATCCCTTGAAAGCCGCATCCTTGAAGTCAAGGGCCGGGCGGCTGCGGTTTACGGCATTGTAAATGAAACTGGCGGCCATGGCCTCAATACGGTGCTCGCCGACAATTTCTCCGCCACGCTCGTCAACAACACACCTGAAGAAACCTTGATCCATTGGCATGGCCTGACGCCGCCCATCACCTCCGATGGCGTGCCCATGCTCTCAGGTCCCCTGTTGGTGCCGGGTGAAAGCCGCGACTACAGCTTTCCGACCCGCGATGCCGGAACCCATTGGATGCACTCCCATGTCGGCCTGCAGGAGCAGCGCATGCTTGCTGCACCGCTCATCATACGCGAGACCGCTACACCCCTGTTCGATGAACAGGAACACGTCGTCATGCTGCATGACTTCACGTTTCGCGATCCCCAGGAGATTTTGGCTGAATTGCAGGGCGGTGGCGGTGGCCATGCCATGCACGGCACCATGACCCATGCCGACGGGACAACCATGGCCATGTCGGATGGGCCCATGGCCAATGACATTTCCTTTGACGCCATGCTGGCCAATGACCGCACCCTTGATGACCCGGAAATCGTGCGTGCTGAACGGAGCGGACGTTTCCGTCTGCGCATCATCAACGGGGCAGCCGCCAGCAACATGTGGATTGATCTGGGCCAACTCGAAGGCTGGATCATTGCCGTTGACGGCAAATCCGTGAAGCCTGTGAAGGGCAATCGTTTTCCGCTGGCCATCGCCCAGCGCGCCGACATCAGGCTCACCCTGCCGGGTGCGGGTAGCTGGCCAATCCTCTTCAGGGCGGAAGGCTCAACGTTGCAATCCGGAATCATTCTCAGAAGTGCCGGTGCCACCGTCGGCAAGATCAGCGACCAGGCCGAAAACCCCGCCGCCCCTGTCGACCTCAGCCTCGAGAAGCATTTGCAGTCCGTCGTGCACCGCCCGGACATTGCGGTGTCCCGTTCCGAGATGGTCATGCTCACCGGTGGCGGCGGTGACTATGTCTGGGGCCTCAATGGCCAGTCCGGCATGCACCAGGTTTTGTTCAACGTGCGCGAAGGCGAGCGCTGTGAGGTCATGTTCCACAACATGACGGGCATGGCCCATCCCATGCACCTGCACGGCCATTATTTCAAAGTGGTCGCCATCGGTGGCGCGAAGATTGACGGCGCAGTGCGCGACACGGTGCTTGTGCCTGTCGATGAAACCGTCACCATCCAGTTTGACGCCAACAATCCCGGCACCTGGGCCTTTCACTGCCACCACCTCTACCACATGAATTCCGGCATGATGGGCGCCATCGCCTATGCGGACGCCGCATGAATGCAGACGTCAGCCAAAAAGCCTGCGCAACCAGCCAAGCCAATTTGATCTGGGCTCCGCCTTTGTGACGCCCTGTGCCGCAGCAAATTCCGCGATGATCTGTTTCAGCGCCGCTTCGCCGACACGGCTTGCCGCTTCGGCTGGTGAAAACCACTTGCGCTTGCGTTCAGACATCTCCGGCCAGCGTTTGCTCTCACCTGCGGTCTCCAGCGCGTAGACCGAAACATTGATCATCGTCTCGACTTTTCTGCTGCTGCGCTTCCGGTACTTGAAACTGCCGCAGGGCAATTCTGAAACTGTTCCGTTCACGCCTGCCTCTTCGAAAGCCTCGATGGCCGCCGCTTCCCATGGCGTCTTCCCGGGCATGGGCCAGCCCTTGGGAATAACCCAGCGGCGCGTCTCCCGTGTCGTGACGAGGAGAACCTGAAGGCGCCCGTCATACATCCGCCACGGCAGTGCGGCGACTTGTTCTGCTTCTGCCATCATGATGCAATTTTCCGGAAACACAGATAGGCGGGAACACGACCCTCGAGCAATGCTTTCGCCTCGTAGCGGGTGCGCGTCCAATTTTCGAATGGTTGGTTTTTGTCACCAAACAATTGCAGGCTTCCGTGCCTCGCAACATGGTCCAGCGTCCAATCAACATAATCCGGAATGTCGCTGGCAAACAGGAAAAGGCCAGCAGGCGTCAACAGCCGATGGATTTGCGCGAGATTTGCGGCATTGACGAAGCGCCGTTTCTTCTGGCGTTCCTTGGGCCAGGGATCGGGATAGAGAAGATAGATGCGTTCGAAGCTTTGGTCCGGCAGCGCTTCCAGCAATTCCCGCGCATCACCATAGTAAACATGTACATTGCTGATGTCGGCAGCTGCCACATGAGCCAGCAATTTTGCCACGCCGTTCTTGAAGGCCTCGGCACCCATCATGCTGACATGCGGATTGAGCTTCGCCTGGTGGGCCAGATGTTCACCGCCGCCAAAACCGATTTCAAGCCAGCGCCGCGACCCTGTTCCGGTCAAGGGTGCAGCGCGATCGACCGCCACCTTGGGCAGGAGCTGATCCATCAACTCCAAATGTTGACGGCGCAAAGGCTTGCCCTTGCGCCGTCCGTAGAACTGGTGCTTTGGCCTTTGGCCTGTCACTTCTTCACGGCGGCTTTCAGCTTCTTCACAAGGTCTGTGCGCTCCCACGAGAAGCCGCCATCCTTTTCCGGCTTGCGCCCGAAATGACCATAGGCCGAAGTGCGGGCATAGATCGGCTTGTTGAGATCAAGATGGGTGCGGATGCCGCGCGGGCTCAGATCCATCAGTGTACGGATGGCTTTCTCAAGCTTTTCTTCCTTCACCTTGCCAGTGCCGTGGGTGTCGACATAGATCGACAAGGGCTGTGACACGCCAATGGCATAGGAAAGCTGAATGGTGCAACGTGAGGCAAGCTTGGCCGCCACAACATTCTTGGCGAGGTAGCGTGCCGCATAGGCGGCGGAGCGGTCAACCTTGGTCGGATCCTTGCCGGAAAACGCGCCTCCGCCATGGGGGGCGGCTCCACCATAGGTATCAACAATGATCTTGCGGCCGGTAAGGCCGCAGTCGCCGTCGGGACCACCAATATAGAATTTGCCGGTGGGGTTGACGTGCCAGACAGTGTCTTTCTTGATCCAGCCTTTCGGCAGGGCCTTTTTCACAAAGGGTTTCACAAGTTCGAGAACGTCGGCTGATGTCATGCTCTCGTCGAGATGCTGGTGGGACACCACAATTTGTGTCGCGGCAACCGGCTTGCCATTTTTGTATTGCACCGTGATTTGGCTCTTCGAGTCAGGGCCGAGGCGCTTTTCGCCCGCGTGGCGGGCTTCGGCAAGAAGCTGCAGGATGCGCTGTGAATAATAAAGCGGTGCCGGCATCAAGTCCGGGGTCTCGTCACAGGCAAAGCCGAACATGATGCCCTGGTCGCCGGCCCCTTCGTCCTTGTGGGCAGCACTATCGACACCAACGGCAATGTCGGGGGATTGGTCATGCAGCAGGATTTCAAACTTGGCCGTGTTCCAGTGGAATCCGTCCTGCTCGTAGCCAATGTCCTTGATGGCCTTGCGGGCAACAGCTTCGATCTTGTCATGGGTCACCGATTTCGGCCCGCGGTATTCGCCGGCGATCACCACGCGGTTGGTGGTGGCCAGCGTTTCGCAAGCCACACGCACGGACCATGGGTCCATGCCCTCGGCCAGGGCCTCGCGGAAAAACAAATCCACGACCTCGTCGGAAATGCGGTCGCAGAGCTTGTCCGGGTGCCCTTCGGACACTGCTTCACTGGTGAAAACATAGTTCTTGCGCGCCATCGGCCTCGTTTCCCTTGTCCAAAATCACATAAAGAAAGCTTTATATCGTTTCAGCGCGTTTAATGACAGTCAAGACCGCCCCGGTCAAGGGCCTCCCAAGCTGCTTTCAATGCACGATGAACGACAAGCTTAGCTTGTCGGGTCCTTTGAATCCGCCACCTGGCGGGCGAGCGCGGCAATGAGCTTGCGCTTGTGCGGGCTGTCAGCGTCACGGAATGCCTTGGCCAATTGAATGCCTTCGGGCGTCATGAGGGCCGCCAGGAATTCATCCGGCGAAGAACCTTCCTTCATGCCGCCCGCCTCGTTGTCGCTGCCGGGCAGGCCGTCGAAGAAGAAATGCACCGGCACGCCAAGCGTTTTGGCAGCGTAGAACAGGCGGCTGGCGCTGATGCGATTGGCACCTTTTTCATATTTCTGGATCTGCTGGAAGGTTATGCCAAGGAGTTCACCGAGTCGTTCCTGGCTCATGTTGATCAACTGGCGGCGCATGCGCAATCGCGTGCCGACATGAACGTCAATATAGTTTGGTTCGCGTCTTGCCATAGATTCCTCAGACTGTCCCCCAGCCTGACAATCGTGCCCCCAACCACCGTGCAATTCCCAGCAAAGGCAAGCGGATTGGTTTGATAGTGCTGTGAATAAACCCATATTGTTTTTTGCGCAAATAAAATTATGGCCGGTGCGACGCCCGGCGCTGCGCCAAAACCCCGCAGAACGTCCAGATGAGAAGCACCAGAAGCAACATCCAGTCCCCTGCCCGCGCGTAGATCGTGGGGGGCAAAGCTGGGGGCAAAATCACGTCGAGCATATCCCGTTTGCCTAGCGCGGTTTTCGCCGTGATCCGTCCCAGCGAATCGATCATCGCCGAGATGCCGGTGTTGGCGGCCCGTGCAACCGGCAGGCCCTGCTCAACGGCGCGCATCCGGACTTGTGCGAGATGCTGGTAGGGGCCGACCGATTGCCCGAACCAACCGTCATTGGTGACATTGACGATGAATTGCGGGCGGGTTTCCGCAACAAGCGCGTGGGGGAAAATAGCCTCATAGCAAATCAGCATGCCAGCCTTCCCCAGCCCCGGCAGGTCCAGCGAACGGGGTCCGGCTCCCGCACTCAGGCTCTCCGGCAGATTTGCAACTTTTCGGAAGCCGAGTGGTGTCAGCAGCCATTCCAAAGGCAGGTATTCGCCGCCCGGCACCAGTCGCCATTTGTCATAGCGGTCGAGAATGAGCCCGTTGCCGTCAATGGCGAGGACACTCGTATAGTAAGGCTCTTGTCCTGGTGCACCAGTCCCGCGCCGGAGTGAACCAGCAAGCAAAGTTTGCGTTGGACCAATTGCATCGGCGATGAGGCGCAAGGCTTCGGGTTCCTCATCAAGCAAAAATGGCACCGAGGCCTCTGGCCATATCACCAGCACGGGAGGCGGATCCGATGACGCGGCTGACAGCGCCAACAGTCCGGAAAACATTGCTGCAGCGTTGTCGCTCAGCCATTTCTCGTCTTGTCCGGTGCTGTTGTGCTCTCCCCCTAACACTTGGGCTAAGCTGATTCCCGATCTATCTGCGGACGGGCGGCCCGTTCTTGCATACCACAGTGAAGTGTTTAGTTCGCC
>JANNFZ010000279.1:0-4301 GCA_031380375.1 Hyphomicrobiales bacterium | reverse complement strand
GCTCGGAATAGCTGAGCTCATTGGTACTCGACCGCAGCGTCTGGCTTTGGAACAGCGAGAACAACGCAAAGAGCAAAAGTGCTATGACAATCCAAACGGCGAAGCTGCGAAACTGGTTCAAGATATTCCCTCATTCCTTGCCCGCAGGCAGCGGGTGCCTGCGGGGTTGTTCTTATGCGTTAAGATAGGGGGCCCGAAAGCCATTTCCAAGCAAAACGCTTAACCTCGCACAAGACTAAAGGCGGAATCGTTCACAAAGTCCAACCGCCACGCCCGGGGTGGCATGAAAATGCGGCAACTTTGGCATTTCATCGCCATTTTGGACCATGGGGAGCCCCGCCAGGACAAAGGCCGGAAGGGCTTTTTCAGGCCGTGGACAGCCGATGCCCGCCGGAAAGACGAGCGCACCGGCCGGAGCTTCGATGACGAATCGTCCATCCCACAAAAGGCGGCCCGAGGCCGGAACAACCAAGTGTCCAGCATCAATCCGACCAGGCTCCCGCCCCACAAGAATGTCGCGCTTGCGGGCCACCACGACAGCCCCCGCCAAGGTCATTCGGCTTGATCCAGCGCCGCGCAATCTCGCCAGAAGATCCAGAAGTGCACGCCGCTCCGGTGGCCTGCCCGAACCCGCCGCCATCACCGCCCAACGCAAGGTGGCTTCAGCTACATCACCGGCGAGCGCACTGAATGCCAAGCGCGGCAGCGTGACAAGCCCGGTTGGCGCAATTTGGGCAAAACCGCGCAGCCAGTCCTTTGCCAAGCCATCATTGCCAGCCGTTGCCATCTGCGATTCAACGGCGCGGGAAGCCAGTGCCGTTACATCGGCAGGCACCATGTCATGACGGATGCGCACCCGTTCAAACCTGCGGTTCTCGTTGCTCGGATCATCAATCCACGAAATGTCTCGGGCTCTCAGAAAATCACGCAACTGCTCACGCCGCATGTGCAGCAGCGGCCGCACGATGCGCACATCATTCCATGTGGTTTCAGGCCAAATGCCCGCAAGGCTGCGGGCACTGTCGGTGCGCGCGGCCCTCATCTTCACGGTCTCGGCCTGGTCATCAAGTGTGTGGGCCGTGAGCAACACCGCAACACCATGGGCCTTGCACCACGCTGTCATCAGGTCATAACGCGCGACCCGCGCCTTGGCCTGGATGCCCGTCGCAGGCTTTTCGCCCTGCCATGTGAGAATGTGATGCGTGACACCAAGGGCCGCTGCCCAGCGCCCGACTTGCTCGGCCTCGACCTGCGAACCCTCGCGCAAGCAATGGTCGACGGTCAGTACACGGAGTTTTTCGCTGCCAAGCCTTTCCACAGCAAGATGCAACAGGCCAAGCGAGTCTGACCCGCCGGAGACCGCAAGTGCAACCATCGTCCCCTCTTCAACGAAGTTGGAGAGGGAGGGGCCCAGCGCAATGCGCTGGGAGGGTGAGGTCGCTTCATGTTGCACGAAGGGACCTCATCCGCCCCTTTGGGGCACCTTCTCCATCGGCGATGGAGAAGGGACAATTCTCAGCAGCCTGCACGCTTGTATTCGGCTGAGGCCCGCTTTTTGGCTTCAACGGCCCTGGGGAACTCCGTGTTCACGGAATTGAGCGCGGCGCAGGCCTGGTCCTTCTGGCCCATTTTGGTCAGCGACATGCCGAGTTTCAACAGGCTGTCGGGAGCGCGGCGGCTCTTTGGGTATTTCTTGTAGGCTTCGAGGAAATTCTGTGCCGCCTGGCGCACATCGCCCTGCACGTAAAAAGTCTCGCCAAGCCAGTATTGCGCGCTGCCAGCGAGGTTATGGTCGGGATATTTGCCAAGGAAATTGCGGAAGCCAGCTTCTGCTTCGGGGAACTGGCGGCGCAACAGCGCCTCATTGGCGGTCTTGTACAAGGCGTCGGGCGAATCCTCCGCCTGCAAAGACACCTGTTCAATGCCATCGGCTTGCGCCACACCTTCGCCGACCGCTACATCGGTTTGGCCGGCGTCATTTCCGGGCACCAGCACCTGGCCCTCAAAGCCGCCATCATTCGCTTGCGCGGCGGCATTGCCGCCAGCTGCCAGATCCTGCACGCCATCATCGGACCCGATGATCTGCACATTCCTGGGCTTGGCCGGGACCACGGGCGCGTCCTCGATCACTTCGATGCCATCGGATGATGCCACGTTGCTGTCAGGCAGTTTCAGGACCGGCTTTTTCTGGAACGGTGCCACGAGTGCGCCAGATGAGGTTTCGCCCTTCTGGCCCACTTGCTGTTGCAACTGCTGGACGGTGTAGTTCAGTTCCTCCACCTGGCCGGTCAATTGCCGGATGCGCTCCTCCATCTGGAAGATGCGGGTGGCAATGTCCTGGGCCTGGGCGGGCAGGGCCGCCCCCATCAACAGGACGGCAACAAAAATCTGGCGCTTGAACATGTATGTCAATCCAAAAACAGGCATCGGATTTCCGCCCTGGTCACTTGGCCATGAAACCCAACTGCGGAGAAATTGCGGCTAAGCCCATGGAAGTCGGGGCTGTTGCGTTCCGGCAACAGCTACCGGCATCAGTTGGCGCCGCCCGTGATCACCGTCACGGCCCGGCGGTTCTGCGACCAGCATTCCTCGGCATCGCAAAGGCTGGCGGGGCGTTCCTTGCCATAGGCAATCGAGGAAATGCGGTTGCCCGGCACACCCTGCTCGATCAGGAAATTACGCGCCGCCGTGGCCCGCCTTGCCGACAGCGAAATATTGTATTCGCGCGTTCCCCGTTCGTCGGCATGGCCTTCGACCTGCACAGATACACGCGAGTATTGCAACAGCCACGAGGCTTGCCGCGACAGGATATCCCGGCCCTCCGGCGTCAACGTCACCTGGTCCACGATGAAATAAATGCGGTCGCCGATTTCGGTTTCAAACTGGGCCTTGGAGCCTGGAGCCGCCTGGCCAAAGCCAGCGCCGTTATTAGGGTCAAGCGTTGGGGTGTTCTTCTTGGAACAAGCCGCCAGCGCCAGAAAACAACTGATCAGGGCCGCCGTCCTGAAACCCACTGATCGCGTCATCATCATTCAATCCACTCCTATAAGATGCTCCCGGGTTCGTCCCAACCCACAAAAGCACCGCAATTGGCCTGCCCATCGCGCAAAATGCCACCGCACGCAAGTGTGGTGGCAATATGGTTAACAAATTGTCACAAGTACCGAAGACCTGCCCCGGCAGACGAGCCTAACTCGTCCGTGCGCCGCCCGTGATAACCGTCACACCACGGCGATTCTGTGACCAACATTCCTCGGCGTCGCACAAGGCCTGGGGCCGTTCCTTGCCATAGGCGATCGACGAAACACGACTCGTGGCCACGCCCTGCTGGATCAGGAAGCTGCGGATGGCCGTCGCCCGGCGCGCCGACAGCGAAAGATTGTATTCGCGCGTTCCCCGCTCATCAGCGTGGCCTTCAACCTGAATATCGATATTTGGGTACTGCGCCAGCCAATTGGCCTGCTTCAGCAGCGTGTCCTTGGCTTCCGCCGACAGTGTCACTTGATCCTCTTCAAAGAAAACCCGGTCGCCGACATTGGTGGCAAAATCCGAAGCCGAACCCGGAACAGCACTGCCGCCAAGGCCACTGCCGAGACCGCCATTGTCGAGGCTGGCCGTCGTGTTCTTTTTCGAACAAGCCCCGAGTGCCAAGGCCAGGGAAACAACGGCCACGAATTTGAACGTGCCGGAATTGAACTTCATCATACGCAAATCCACCTATCTAAACGGGAGCCCCCCGGCCCCACTATGCTTCATTCCAAATGAAGGAATGACGTTGCGATCCCCTTACCAAACTTAGTTAAGGCGTGGTGACCACGCGGGGTCCGAAGAAAAGCCAGGCGTTGGAACCTGTTGCTCGTTGTACCCTGTCACATCGACTGAATAGAGTTGCGGACCGCCATTCTCACCGCCACTTTCGCGGAAGAACATGATGACCCGGCTGTTCGGCGACCAGGTCGGACCTTCATTGTGAAAGCCTTCTGTCAATATCCGTTCACCCGAACCATCGGGCTTCATCACGCCGATCGAAAATTTTCCGCCAGCGTTTTTGGTGAAGGCAATCCACTGGCCATCCGGCGACCAAACGGGTGTTGAATAGCGGCCCTTGCCAAAGCTGATGCGCTGGGCTTCGCCCCCGCCTGCACTCATGATGTAAATCTGCTGGCTGCCGCCCCGGTCTGATTCAAAGGCGACGGTTGCACCATCCGGGGAAAACGAGGGAGCGGTGCTGATCGCCGCCACATTGGTGAGCTGGCCCAATTGCCGCGTCTGGAGATTCATTTCAAAAATGTTCGAGTTGG
>JANNFZ010000239.1:0-2768 GCA_031380375.1 Hyphomicrobiales bacterium | reverse complement strand
CTTGATCGGACCGGCTTCATCGATTGCTTCACCGATGACGTTCATGATGCGGCCCAGCGTTTCAACACCGACCGGAACCGAAATCGGCGCTCCTAAGTTGGTGACCGCCTGACCGCGCACCAGACCCTCGGAAGCATCCATGGCGATGCAGCGCACGGTGTTTTCACCCAGATGCTGGGCAACTTCCAGAATCAGGCGGTTGCTGCCATTCATGGTTTCGAGCGCGTTCAGAATCTGCGGCAGGTCGCCATCGAAGGCAACGTCGACCACGGCACCCGTGACCTGGGTGATGCGGCCCACGCCGGCGGTGGAAGCCTTGGTTTTCTTCGGAGCGGGAGCAGGAGGTGCTGCGGCTTCGGCTACGGGCGCTGCGGCGGCTTTCTTTGCCATGTGTATCGTCCTTTTCGTGTTCTCTTAAAGCGCTTCCGCGCCCGAAATGATTTCGATGAGTTCCTTGGTAATCTGCGCCTGGCGTTGGCGGTTGTACTTGATCGACAGCTTGTTGATCATGTCGCCGGCATTGCGCGTGGCACTGTCCATGGCGCTCATGCGCGCCCCCTGCTCGGAAGCGGCATTTTCAAGAAGGCCGCGGAACAGCTGAATGGAAATGTTACGGGGCAGAAGCTCGGCAAGGATTTCAGCCTCATCGGGTTCGGCATCATAAATCGCTCCCCCGAGATCAGGCACTTTGCTCGCGTCATAGGAAGCGGGGATCAGGCGCAGGGCTGTCGGTTTTTGCGAGATCACCGATTTGAATTCCGAGAAGAACAGCGTGCAGACGTCAAATTCGCCTGCTTCAAACATGCGCCGCACGGTCTGTGATACACCCGTGGCATGGCCGAATTCAACGGCCTTGGACCCACGGAAATCCACTTGATCGACAATGTATTTGCCATAAAGGCGCTTCAACGCGTCATTGCCCTTCTTTCCCACAGTCATGATCTTGACGGTCTTGCCTTGGGCCAGCAGCTTGCCGAAATGTTCGCGCGCCAGCTTTACAATCGAGGAGTTGAAACCGCCACAGAGGCCGCGCTCCGCCGTTGCCACGACCAGCAGGTGAACCTGGTCCTTGCCGGTCCCGGCGAGCAGTTGCGGAGCACCTTCCTTGCCTTCCATGGACGAGGCAAGATTGGCCAGCACCACCGCCAGGCGTTCCGACTAGGGACGCGCTGCCCCAGCTGCTTCCTGGGCACGGCGCAACTTTGCCGCCGCCACCATCTGCATGGCCTTGGTGATATTCCGCGTCGCCTTCACCGAGGCGTTGCGATTGCGCAGGTCTTTCAGTGAGGCAATGTCAGATCCTTTTCGTTACGCGCCATTCCAAATCACGCAAAGCTCTTTGCGAAAGCATCTACCGCCGCCTTCAAGAGCGGCATGGTCTTGTCCGAAATCGCTTTCTCGGTGCGAATGGCTTCCATCACGCTCGCATGCTTTTCGCGCATGGTGCGCAAGAGGCCTTCTTCGAAGCTCTTGATCTTGGCGACAGGAAGCGCATCGAGATAGCCGTTGACGCCGGAGTAGATCGAAACGACCTGCTCTTCCATCTTGAGCGGCGCAAACTGGCCCTGTTTCAAAAGCTCCGTCAAACGCGCGCCACGGTTCAGAAGTTTCTGCGTTGCCGCATCAAGGTCGGAACCAAATTGCGCGAAGGCCGCCATTTCACGATACTGGGCCAACTCGCCCTTGATCTTGCCGGCAACCTGTTTCATCGCCTTGGTTTGCGCGGCGGAACCCACCCGCGACACCGAGAGGCCGACGTTCACGGCAGGACGAATGCCCTGGTAGAACAGATCGGTTTCAAGAAAGATTTGCCCATCGGTGATCGAGATCACGTTGGTTGGAATATAGGCTGACACGTCGTTGGCCTGGGTTTCAATGACCGGCAAAGCCGTCAATGAACCGCCGCCGAGACTGTCATTGAGCTTGGCGGCACGCTCGAGCAAACGCGAGTGCAGATAGAACACGTCACCCGGATAGGCTTCGCGGCCCGGGGGACGGCGCAAGAGCAGCGACATCTGGCGATAGGCCACAGCCTGCTTTGAGAGATCGTCATAGGCGATCAGCGCATGCATGCCGTTGTCGCGGAAATATTCACCCATGGTGCAACCGGCAAACGGTGCCAGATATTGCAGCGGTGCGGGATCAGAGGCAGTTGCCGCAACGATGATCGAATATTCAAGGGCACCATTGTCTTCCAGCACTTTGACGAACTGTGCCACCGTCGAGCGCTTCTGGCCGCAGGCCACATAAACGCAATAGAGCTTGTCTTTCTCGGGACCGGCAAGGTGGACGGCCTTCTGGTTCAATATGGTGTCGAGAATGATCGCGGTCTTGCCGGTCTGGCGGTCACCGATCACCAGTTCGCGCTGGCCACGGCCCACGGGAATCAAAGCATCAATGGCCTTGAGGCCGGTCGCCATCGGCTCATGCACGGATTTGCGCGGGATAATGCCCGGTGCCTTCACGTCAACGCGGCTCATTTGCTTGGCCTTGATCGGGCCCTTGCCGTCAATGGGGTTGCCGAGCGGGTCAACGACGCGGCCGAGCAATTCCTTTCCCACAGGCACTTCGACGATGGCGCCGGTGCGCTTCACCATGTCGCCCTCTTTGATCTCGCGGTCGGAACCGAAAATCACCACGCCGACATTGTCGGACTCGAGGTTGAGGGCCATGCCTTTGATGCCGTTGCCGAAGGCAACCAATTCGCCGGCCTGAACGTTGTCGAGGCCATAGACACGGGCAATGCCGTCACCGACGGAAAGAACCTG
>JANNFZ010000233.1:0-4038 GCA_031380375.1 Hyphomicrobiales bacterium | reverse complement strand
TGGGTGCCGTTGGCCATTGGCGTGGCGCTCATGGTCATCATGTGGACTTGGCGGAAAGGCAACGCGCAGATTGCCGCGAAAACCCGGAAGCTCGATACACCGCTCAAATCGCTCGTGCGCAGCCTTTCCAACCATCCGCCGCATGTTGTCCCTGGAACAGCGGTGTTCTTCACCGCCGCCTCCGACAACGCACCAACGGCTCTGTTGCACAGCCTCAAGCACTACAAGGTTCTGCATGCGGAGAACGTGATCCTGACCCTGCGCACCAGCGACGAACCTGTCGTTCAGGACTCCGAAAGGCTTGCCATCACAAAACTCGGACCAGGCTTCACCTCCATTGTTGCCTCCATCGGTTTCATGGAATCGCCTGATGTTCCGAAAATCCTTGGGTTGGTGAAACAGGAGGGCCTGAAATTTGATGCGATGACGACGTCATATTTCCTGTCGCGGCGCAATGTCCGGGCCTTCGGCAACGAGGGCATGCCGCTCTGGCAGGACCGGCTGTTCATCATCCTCGCCCGCAACGCCGACGATGCCAGCCACTATTTCCATCTGCCACCGGACCGCGTCGTCGAAGTCGGAAGCCAGATCACGATTTAGCGGAGTTGCATCCAAATGCCCCACCCCTGCCCCTCTCCAAAAATTGGGGAGGGGTGGGGCAAACTCCACCACCCAAAGATTCGCGGCTAAATTTTCGGCATGTCATTGATGAAGGGCAAGTCGAGTGTTTCAAGGGTTCCACTGACCAGTGCTGCATAGACTCCCGCGAAGACAACAGTTGCGAGAATGGTCGTCACCATCGCCTTCCAGCGCAAACCGTGGCGCACCGGCGCTCCCACTTCATGGCCGCCTTCAACGTTTTCACCACTCTCTTGGGCGTTGCGTACACCAAAGGGCAGAACGACAAACAACACCAGCCACCAGATGATGAAATAGACGGCCAGCGCCGAAGTCCAGCTCATGCCTGTTCCAGTTCAATGAGCGTGCCGTTGAATTCCTTGGGATGCAGAAACAGGACAGGCTTGCCATGGGCGCCGATCTTCGGGTTGCCGTCACCCAATACCCGGGCACCCGCCGCCTTCAACTGGTCGCGCGCGGCAAGAATGTCGGGGACTTCAAAACACAGGTGGTGCATTCCACCCGCTGGATTCCTTTGCAGGAATGAAGCAATGGGCGAGGCCTCGCCCAAAGGTTCGAGCAATTCAATCTTGCTGTTGGGAAGCTCGATGAAAACAACCGTGACGCCATGGTCGGGCTCGGCTTGCGGGCCTGACACCTTGGCTCCAAGCGAATTGCGATAAAGCGCTGCTGCCGCCGCGAGATCGGGCACGGCGATTGCCACGTGGTTCAAACGTCCAATCATCTGTAACTCCGGAATTGCCCTCTTTCGGACACAAGCGTCGCCAGAGCAACAGTATCGTGACGGCTAAATCAGCGCAGGGCTATTTCCGTAGGGCCTTGGGGTCGTCGTAAACGGTCCTGCTGCCGATGAATTCCTTGCCGTCCTTGGCAAACAACTCGCGACCGCTGTGCGGGTGTTCATGAAACACCTCGATCTCAAAGTCCTCGGTGCTGGCGGTTCGCGGATTAAGGTGGTCATGCAACCACTTGCGCTCGCGGCCATGGGCGAGCTGCTTGTCCTTCTTTTCGGACTCGATGTTGGCGACGGGAATGATGGGCGAATGACGGAGCGATCGCGACATGAGGTACTCCTTCTGCTGTCTCACCTGACTGAGAGTGAGCCTACAGAAGTTAATGTAGTATTGCCGAGTCGGGAAATCCAGATCGACTACCCGTCTTTTGTGGTTTCATGAAATCACGCGGCTTTTGCGTTCAACATCGCGTCCTGGCGCTGGCGCAACTCAAAAATCTTTTCACCCGTGTCGACAGCGCAATTGACCGACGTCAGCAACTCGCCTTTTTTGATGGCTTTGGTTGCCTTGCCATTTTCAAGCAACCCGCAAGGCCAGGCTTTTGCCGCCGCAGCTTCACCGCGCGTCATGATCCAGGCGCGATAAGTGTATTCGCCGATGGCATCGAGCTTTTCACCGGCAGCCAGGTCTTTTTTTGCAACGGCGCAGACTTCCGATGTCGGCACATCGAGCGGCACCATGTCGGCTGAATGATAAAGAACAGCCCGCGCGCAGGACAGCGGTACCTCGAGGCTGGTGAGATGATAGGGCCGGACAAATTTGAAATACGGTCCCTTGCCCATTTTGAGATCAATCATCCGTTCGGTGATGCGTTCATGGGGCGGCTTGGTGATGACAAAAACTCCAGGCGCCACACCCTTGCCGATAGAGTAATCCACAACACCTGTGCGCGACAACAGGCCACCATCGGCCTTTGGACAAAGCACCGAGGCCAACTCTTCAAGCGTCGCCGCCGGGCCGTGCATGCCCGGGCGGTCGGGAACAAGGCCTGTGGCATTGGATATAGCCGCCATTTCCACCATGGTCTTGGAGCCGTCGACGAACTCAACGAGCATGCGCGGGTTCATGTTGCGCCGCGTGGCTTCCTCCAGATAGGCATCCGGCGTGGCTTCGATATTGAGCGGGTTGTTCTTGCCTTTTCCCGCCGCAACAATGGGGTAGCCGAGACTCTTGGCAAAATTGATGAGCTCGATACAGGACGAAGGTTCATCCCCCGCGCCCAATGTATAGACAACGCCCAAGCGTTTGGCCTCGCGCATCAGGTAAGCACCAATTGTCACGTCGGCTTCAACGTTCATCATCACCAGATGCTTGCCGTGTTCCATGGCCGTGAGCCCGATTGCGGCACCCACACCGGGCTTTCCGGTGGCATCAATGACCACGTCAATGTTCGGGCTCCTGCAGACGAGTTGCGCATCTTCTGTAATGGCCGTCTTGCCGTGCTCCAGGGCCGCATCAAAAGCCGATTGTGTGTTGGCGTTGCGATGGCTGCCGTCACCACGCCCGGCGATCTTCAGGGCCTTCTCGGCCGCCTCGGGCCTGACTTCGGCGATGGCAGCAACCGTAATGCCCTTCATCTGGTCGCATTGCGTCACGATGTCGGTGCCCATTTCGCCAGAGCCGATAAGTCCCACGCGGATGGGCCTGCCCAAGGCTTCTGCGCGGGCTTCCAGATCCAACGGAAGTTGGCCGGTGAGCTTAAGATTAGGGGTGCGTGTCACCATGATGGGTCTACTCCGGTTTATGGTGTTTTTTCGATTGTGGAATCTACATGGTTCAGGCGCTGAGACCCAATGCCACCTGCAACCGCGCCCGCGCCTGCGGCATGACTATGCTGCGGGGGCCAAGCACATGGCGGTCGAGGAAATAGCCGGTGATCACCAACCCGTTGCACACGTCAGAGGTCGTGGCTTCACCACCTTGCGACAGGAATGACGGCAGGGCAAAAAGCCGGTCATGATAGGGCTTGCCAGCAGCGGCGCTGACCGCCCTGCCCGATTTTGGCGACACATATGAAAGCGCCTCACGCGCACCGGTCGCCGCGCATTGCCTGAGGTCGAGGCCGAAACCCAGTTCATCGAGCAGGCCCAGTTCCCAGCGCACCATCAGGGCGGGCCACAAATGGTCATCATGGATGGCGTCGATCACCAGTTGCATCGCGGCATAGAGGCGGCCATGGGGTTCGCGTTCGGGAAGGGTTTGTGCAAGTGCTGTCATGGATGAAAGTGCCATGAGGCGCAAAGGTTCCTCCATGATGAGGCCGGCCTTCAGATGCAGCGGTTCAAAAGTGAATTGCCCAAGATGGTCCTCAAGCCTGGCACGCCAGGTGAGCGCCACGTGATTGCCGGGCTGCAACACGGGCCGCAAGCGCCGTGACCTGCCACCACGCACCAGGCCAAGACAGCGGCCATGGTCGGCAGTCAGGACTTCGGCAATCGCCGAAGTTTCACCGTGCCTGCGCACCGCCAGAATGATTCCCTCGTCCCGCCACTCCATGGGCGGAGCTTAGCGCGTAAGTCCCATCATGCGAAGCCGCTCCGGGTCTTCCGCCCAGTTTTCCCTGACTTTCACAAAAAGGAACAAATGAACCCTGCGCTCAAAGGCC
>JANNFZ010000231.1:0-5630 GCA_031380375.1 Hyphomicrobiales bacterium | reverse complement strand
GAAAACGCCAGAGTTGCCATTCTGGAAATGGAAGATCGACCCGGTTATCACACCACCGGACGTTCGGCCGCTTCCTATGAGCCAAACTATGGGCCCAAACCCATACTCGCCTTCGCCCGCGCCAGTGGTGCGTTTTTCAATGTGCCACCGCCCGGTTTTGCCGACGCTCCACTGCTCACCAAACGCAATTCCTTGATGCTGGAACCCGAAAACCAGATCGAGAATGCCGACAAGTTTCTGGCGGAAGCCGAAAGTGTGGAAGAAATTTCGCCCGCCGAGATCAAGGAGCTTTGGCCGATTTATCGCGAAGGCTACGCCAAGCGCGGTTTTCTCGATAGTTCGAGCGGCGATCTTGACGTCGACCTCATTCACCGTGGTTATTTGAAACAGTTCAAGGCACGCGGCGGAAACCTGTTCCTGAATTGCCCCGCACAAAAAATTTCGCGGCAAGGCGGACACTGGCACGTCACAACCGCGCAATGCGGGTTCAGCGCAAAAACCATTGTAAATGCCGCTGGGGCCTGGGGCGATGTCGTCGCAGATCTTGCGGGCGTCAAGCCTGTGGGACTGGTCCCAAAGCGCCGTTCCATTGGTGTCATCCCCATTGCGGGACATCCTGATTTGATGTCATGGCCCTTTGTCGTCGATGCCGCCGAAACCTGGTATTGCAAGCCCCAGAGCGGCAAGATGCTCGTATCATCAGCCGACGCAACCCCAGTCGAGCCCCATGACGCCTTTGCTGATGACATGGCCATTGCCGAAGGCATTGAACGCCTGATGGCTGCAACGAATGTTGAAGTCACACGCCTTGAACACTCATGGGGCGGTTTGCGGACCTTTGCACCTGACGGGTCACCCGTCATCGGATTTGATCCGTCGGCCGAAGGTTTCTTCTGGCTTGTCGGCCAGGGCGGCTACGGCATCCTGTCGGCGCCGGCCCTGTCGCGCACCGCCGCCGCCATGGCCATGCATCGGCCCCCGCCCGAAGATGTGCTGGCCTTCGGCCTTGATCCCGCCCACATCTCTCCCAAAAGGTTTCGCTGACATGACCCGCCCCGAAATTTCCACCGGTGAAGCCCTCGTCAGCCTGCTTGAAGCCTATGGCGTCGACACCATCTTTGGGATTCCCGGCGTCCACAACATCGAGATGTACCGGGCCCTGCCGCGCTCCAACATTCGGCACATCCTGGCCCGTCACGAACAGGGAGCGGGCTTCATGGCCGATGGCTATGCCAGGGCCTCCGGCAAGCCCGGCGTCTGCTTCACCATCTCGGGCCCTGGCCTTCTCAACATCTTGACGCCACTCGGACAGGCTTGGTCTGATTCCAGCAATGTGCTCGTCGTCGCCTCGGCGCTCGACATGGCAGACAGCGCCCAGGGCCGGGGCCGCCTGCATGAAATGATCGACCAGCGTGCGGCGGCAGCCTCCGTCACGGCCCTCCATATGCGTGCCTATACGCCGAAAGACGTGCGTGATGGCCTGGCCCGTGCCTTTGCCCATTTCGCCAGCCAGCGGCCACGGCCCGCCTATCTCGAAATCCCTCTCGACATGTTGAACACGCCATGTGGCGACGGCTGGCATGCCCGCCCGCTGCCACACCGCACCTTGCCCCACGCCCACCAGATCCATGCTGCGGTGGCACGGCTTGGTTCGGCGCGGCGCCCCGTCATCATTCTGGGCGGTGGCGCACTTGATGCCGGGCAGGCCGCACTGGCCATTGCCGAAAAACTCAATGCGCCGATCCTCACGACAACTGCCGGAAAAGGTGCAGTACCTGCCGATCACCGGCTGTGCATGGGTTACAAGCTCGGCCTCGAAGCCGCGCCCGCCTTCATTCGTTCTGCCGATGTGATACTCTGCGCCGGTTCACAGCTTTCCGAAACGGACTTCTGGCGCGAAGTGGTGATCGAGGAAAACCTGATCCGCATCGACATCGATGCCGATTCACTGGCCCGCCCGCATACGGCAGAGATTGCCATCAATGCCGACGCCAAGGCGACGCTCGAGGCCATCGCCGCGGGTTTGAGCTATCATGAAGGTCCCGGCCGCAGTGAAATCGCCGAAAGCGAGTTGGACGAACTCCACGACGTCATTTCCGACGAAAGCCGCGATGCCCTGCTCAAGGTACTCGAGGTCATCCGCGCCGCACTGCCACGCGCAACGATCGTCTGTTCAGACATGACCCAGATCGCCTATCTGGCAAATGCTGTTTTTCCCGCCTACGAACCGCATACATGGATTCATCCCGTCGGCTTTGGCACCTTGGGCTTTGCGCTGCCTGCCGGAATAGGTGCCAAGCTTGCCAAGCCCGACGTTCCCGTTGCCGTCCTCGTTGGTGACTATGGCCTTCAGTACACGTTGAACGAGATCGGCACGGCGGTCGAACACAAACTCACAGTCATCATTTTGTGCTGGAACAACGAACGGCTGGGGGCGATCTACGACAACATGGTGGTGCATGGCATCCAGCCCAATGCCGTCACTTTGCGCAATCCCGATTTCCAGATGTTGGCGAGAGCCTATGGCGCACGGGCCGCAAAGCCCGAAAACCTGAAAGCCCTCGCGGCGGACATCAAATCAGCACTCGCCGCAGATGGTCCCACGCTCATTGAAATGACCCCCGCCATGGTGACGGGGTGACATGAACCACGCCGTCATTCTCGATGTTGACGGTGTGCTTCTTGACCTCACGGCCGAGGAGGAAAGTGTTTTCTTTGCGGCCTTCGACGGCCATTGCGATCCCAAGGCGCTGTCACGGGACTGGAACAGCTACCAGACCCGCAACGACGATGACATCGTTGATGAGATCATGGCGCGCCATGCCATCCCGCGCGAAACCAAAGCAATGATTGTCACGCGCTACCACGAACTTCTCACCCAGCATCTTGCATCTGGCGGCATGGGAGCTTCTCCCGTCGCAGGAGCCGCAGAACTTATGTCAAAGCTCACTGGTCGCGTGCGGCTTGGCATCGCCACGGCCAATTTCCGCGAAGCCGCAAGGCTGCGTTTGGCCAAAGCCGGATTGTGGGAGCGCGTCTCCGCCCACGCTTTTGGGGCCGACGGCGGCGGTGCCAAGCGGGCCATCCTCGCCCGCGCCATTGCGATCCTTGGTCTTCCGCCGCAAAATATCGTGTTTGTCGGCGACAATGTGAACGATGTGGAGGCAGGGTTTGGCAATGGCGTTCACTTCATCGGCTTCAGCACCCACACAACGCGCCTTGAAGCCCTGCGCCAAGCGGGGGCAGAGTACCTCTCTGATTCCCACGAGGCGACATTGCAGTTGATCCAGAGCTTTATCCCCATCCCGGCCGGAGAACCCCATGGCAGGTAAAAGCCAGTTTGCCCTGTTGCGGACGCAGCGTTTCCTGCCGCTCTTTGTGACGCAAGCCCTGAGCGCCTTCAACGACAATGCCTTCCGCTATGCCCTGTCAATCATCCTCATCACCACCTTCGGCACCGACGGGGGCGGCGTACTCAATACAATTTCGGCGGCACTTTTCATCCTGCCGTTCTTTCTGTTTTCAGCCTTTGCCGGCCAACTCGCCGACAAGTTCGACAAATCGCTGGTGGCACGGCGCATCAAGTTTGCCGAAATCGGTATCGTGGCGATTTCCGCCGTGGCGCTTTTTTCAAACTACGTACCCTTGCAGCAATTCTGCATTTTCCTCGCTGGCACCCAGGCCGCATTCTTCGGCCCGATCAAATACGCGATCCTGCCGCAACACCTGACCCGCGATGAATTGCTCGGCGGCAATGGCATGGTTGAAATGGCAACCTTCGTTGCCGTGTTGGCGGGAACGATATTCGGCACCATCGTGGTTGGCCACCCGGCTGGCCTCAAGGTCATCGCCGCTGTGATGATAACCATCGCCCTTGTGTCCTATGGCACGACGCTGCTGATCCCCAAGGCCCCCTCGGCCCAGCCCGACCTTGCGCTCAACTGGAATTTCTTTGGCGAGACCTGGAATGTATTGCGCACTGCCTGGAAGCGTCCCGAGGTGTTCCAGCCCATGCTTGGCATCAGCTGGTTCTGGCTTCTTGGTGTTGTTTTCGTCACGCAGATTCCGCTCTTCACCTTCGACAGCCTGAGGGCCGACGCCAAGGTGGCAACCTTGATCTTTGCCCTGTTCTCGATCGGCATTGCGGCGGGCTCGATCTATTCCAACCGCCTGCAAAAGGGTGTGGTGACCATAAAATACGTGCCGCTCGCCTCCGTGTTGATGACCCTGCTGATGACCGATCTCTATTTCGCGGGTGCCGCCGCCGAGCGCACTTTTGCGGGCCAGGGTGTCATTGCGCCAATGCAGCTGCTTTCAACTTTTCAGGGCTTCCGCGTGCTTTTTGACCTCGCAGGCATTGCCTTCTGTTCTGGTCTTTATGTGGTTCCGCTCTTTGCCATGATGCAGCGCCGCACGCCCTATTATCTGCGGGCGAGAATGATTGGTGCCAACAACATTCTCAATGCCGTGTTCATGATTGTTGCCACGCTCATTTCAGGCCTGCTGCTTGGTGCCGGAATTTCGGTCAAGGGCTTGTTCCTTATTCTTGCAGCGGCAAATTTCCTCGCAACGCTCTATGTGATCCGGCTCCTGCCGCACGAAGTCTTTGCCACTGTGGCCCGCGCATTGTTCCGCTTTTTTTACAAAGTCGAGGTCAAGGGTCTCGAACATGTCGGCGGCCCCGGTCGCCGCTCGCTGATTGTCGCCAATCACACCTCGCTTCTCGATGGTCCGCTGCTCTCCGCCTTCCTGCCGGAGCGCGCCGGATTTGCCATCGACACCGGCATGGCCAAAAAATGGTGGGTGAAGCCTGCTTTCGCGTTGTTTGATCTCTGCCCCATCGATCCCGGCAACGCACTGGCGCTGCGCGGACTTGTGGAGATGCTCAAGAAAGGCCGCAAGGTCGTGATCTTCCCGGAAGGCCGCATCACGCTTACGGGCAGCCTTATGAAAATCTATGAGGGGCCTGCAGCCATTGCCGAAATGGCGCGCGGGCAAATGGTGCCCGTGCGCATCGACGGCGCGCAATATTCACCCTTCACACGGTTGCAGGGTGTGTTGCCACGCCGCATTTTTCCGAAGATCACCATCACCTTCCTGCCACCTGTCAAAAGCACATCGCCCGAGACATTGAAGGGTTCGGCCCTGCGTGAGCACCAGGCGCAGCACCTCTATGATGTGATGACTGACACAATGTTCAAAACCTCGGACATCGACCAGACCTTCTGGCAGTCGCTGCTTGAATGCCGGGCCCTTCATGGTGGCGGAAAGCTGATCCTCGAAGACATCCAGCGGAAACCCATCAGCTACAACCGCATCATTCTCGGCAGCTTTATCCTCGGGCGAAAAATCGCTGGCCTCACGCCGGGCGAAAAAAACATCGGCGTGTTGCTGCCATCGGCCAGCGCCACGGTTGTGACGCTGTTTGGCCTGCACGCCTATGCCCGCGTGCCCGCCATGCTCAATTTCTCCACAGGTGCCGTCAACATGGCCGCTGCCTGCCTGTCGGCACAGGTCCGCACCATCGTAACCTCGCGCAAGTTCATCGAAGCAGGCGAGATGGAGGCCGAGATCAAGCTGCTGGGTGAAGGCCGCAAAGTCATCTATCTCGAAGATGTCCGCGCCACCAT
>JANNFZ010000207.1:0-2284 GCA_031380375.1 Hyphomicrobiales bacterium | reverse complement strand
ATCCCCCTCTGCCGGGCAGTAGGAGGTTACACGGATGAGATCAATTGAAGTCTGCGGTCACCAGGCATTTCCGTTCAACGCCTGTCCGTGACATGTAGGTGCCGGTCTCGCGATTGAAGGAAGCGTATTTGCCGTCGCAGTAGTCGAGCCACGCGTCGCTGCCAGGTTCAGGCTTTTTGCCGGAAGCCTTGGCCAAAACCACCCGTTCCTTTTTTTCCGACTTGGTGACCGGCCTTGCCAAAACGGCTTCTGGATCAATGCTGGCGGCTACATTCGCCTCAAGCTTTGCGGCGACCGGAACAGCTGGCTTGGGTTTTGCAACAACGGGAACTACTGCCGTGAACTGCAACAGGCAGGCCGACTTGGCATTGTCAAAGCGGTGCTGCCAGACGGTCTCGTCACGCTTTCCGGCATCGGCAAAGTCACGGGCATAGGCAGCGCAGTAATCCGCCGTGTCCGCCTTGGCCGGTTCCGCCACAGGGAACAAGCTGGCAAGGCCAAAGGCCCATCCCACCAGATACTTGATGATCCAACCCACGGCACGCCTCCATACTCACCATTTCCGGAAGCATTGAAACCCGAATGTGGCTGGCACTTGGCGCGAAGTTGCGCTCAGTATGGCAGATCGAAATAATCCGTGGCGGCGAGGTGGTAAACCTGCACGGTTTCAAGGCGTCCTGGAGCCACGGGATGGTCAGGGTAGGTCGCTGTCTGGGCCATGCCGATGCGCTTGGCGACGGTGGCCGAGGCCTCATTGCCCGTCATCACCTTGCACCAGATGGATTGCGCCCGCATGTGCTCGAAACCCATGGCGAGCAGGGCCTGGCCGATTTCGGTGCCAAGCCCCATGGACCACATGGCGGGATGCACGCCCCAGCCCACTTCATGGCCCTTGCCGGCATGAACAATGATGAAGCCTTCGCCGACCACATCGCCCGAGCGTTTTTCTTCCGCCGCAAGGTGATAGACTTGGCGGCGCCCGTCATCCTGGGCGGCAACCTGGCGGCGGACGAATTCCTTGACCTGCAAGTCGTCACGCAAGCGGTGGGCGATGTATTTCTGGTAACGGCTTTGGATCATGAAACGGGCCAGCGTCGGGGCATCGGCAAGCGCCATTTCCCGCAGTAACAAATGGGGTGTTTCAAGGACAGGCAGGGACGTGGCCACACTCATGACTGCGATACTAGCCTATCCAGCCGCGCTGCAAAGCCCCATCGAACGACAAATAAAGTGGCCCCGGGGTGGCGTTCCCGCGGGGCCTTTTTTTCGGCCAAATGGCCAATCGGTCATTAAGACCTGATTATCCTGCGCGGCGCTGGGGGAGAGAATGTCCGCGCAGCAGATTCACACGTCAAGAAATGCCGTCATGGGATCTTGCAGGTGGCGTCATTATTCGAGACCTCTCTGCTCTGTGTGTGGCGATTCTGGCACCAAAACGGACCCCTGGCAAATCACACTATGGGTCAACAGTACGAACCCGATTTCATTTTGGCACTACAGCAACCCGCGTTCAGTAGAACGCGGAAGAGTTGCTGTAGCATATTAAATCAGGCGCATCTTTCACTTCGCAAATGACTGCATTTGCTCGTCCGATACGCGAGAATCAGACATAGTGTTGGCATCAAGACGGGGAATCAAATGTCACGCAAACTCTTTGCCGAAGCCATCGGCACATTCATGCTGGTTTCGGCGGTGCTCGGTGCGGCACTGGTTTCCGGCAATGCCGCAGGCCTTGGCGTTGCCTTGTGTATCGGCATCACGGTCATGGCCATGGCCTATGCGGTGGGGCCCATTTCGGGTGGTCATTTCAATCCGGCCGTGACACTCGGGCTTTTTGCGGCGGGACGTTTTTCGTCAAAGAACATCCTGCCCTATTGGGCAGCGCAAGTTGCGGGTGGCGTGGTGGCGGCGGTCTTCTTCTACATCATCTTCAAAACCAGGGGCGATGTTGCGGTACCTGCGGGCTTTGCCGCCAACGGCTATGGCGAACATTCCGGTGGCGGCTTTTCCATGGTGGGCGCGCTGCTCATGGAAGTCATGCAAACGGCGGTGTTCATTTTCATCATTGCGCGGGTCACGCGAAAAGACGGTGCCGGGATCATGGCACCCGTGGCGATTGGCCTGGCACTGGCCGCCATGCATATCATCAGCATTCCCGTCGCCAACACGTCGCTCAATCCGGCGCGCTCCATTGCCTCCGCGGTCATTGAAGGCGGTTGGGCCTTGCAGCAGCTTTGGCTCTTTATCCTTGCACCGCTGGTCGGCGGCTTTATCGGCGGTGCCG
>JANNFZ010000371.1:0-7143 GCA_031380375.1 Hyphomicrobiales bacterium | reverse complement strand
CCGGGGTGTGGCCATGGTGTTCCAGTCCTATGCGCTCTATCCCCACATGACGGTCAGGGACAATATCGGCTTTGGCCTGCGCATGACCGGCCATGACAGGGCCGACATCGACCAGCGCACCCAACATGCCGCCAACATGCTGCAACTCGGGCCCATGCTGGAACGCAAACCCTCGCAGCTTTCCGGCGGCCAGCGCCAGCGCGTGGCCATTGGCCGGGCCATCGTGCGCAAACCGCAAGTGTTCCTGTTCGATGAACCGCTGTCCAATCTTGATGCGGCGTTGCGTGTGCAGATGCGGATTGAAATCGGCAAACTGCACCATGATTTGAAAGCCACCATGATCTATGTGACCCATGACCAGGTGGAAGCCATGACCATGGCCGACAAGATTGTTGTGCTGCATGGCGGCATTGTCGAACAGGTGGGATCACCGCTGGAGCTTTACCACCGGCCGAACAACATGTTTGTGGCGGGATTCATCGGGTCGCCGAAGATGAATTTCATTCCGGCGGTCGTGTCGGGTGTGAAGGGCAAGACTGTCAGCATCGGCCTGCCGGGCGGCGGCACATCAACGATCACCTTGCGGTCGCCCCCGCCCGCCGAAGGCGCGGCGTTGACGCTTGGCATCCGCCCCGAACACATCACGCTTGGCGGAACCGGCAAGGGCGTCATCAAAGGCACGGTCCGCGTTGCGGAATACCTGGGGTCCGAGACCATGTTCTATGTCACGCTTGCCGATGGCAGCGAAATTTCCGTCAAGGCGGATGGTCTTGCGACCGAGAAGGCTGGCGACACGCTGGCTTTCACGCTGCCGCCAGCGGCTTGCCATCTTTTTGACGGGCAATCGAAGACAATCCATAACGGTGACTTGACCCGCTGATGCTTGGTGTCTGCTATTATCCCGAACACTGGCCGGAAAGCTGGTGGAGCGACGATGCCCGGCGCATGCGCGAGATCGGCATTTCCTTTGTGCGCATCGGCGAGTTTGCGTGGTCGCGGCTCGAACCGGAACACAACCGGTTCGACTGGGGCTGGCTTGACCGGGCCATCGATGTGCTCGGCAAGGCGGGATTGAAGATTGTCCTAGGAACGCCGACGGCAACACCGCCCAAATGGCTTGTCGATCTCCATCCCGACATTCTGCCGTTTGATGAAAAGGGAGTGCCGCGCGGTTTTGGTTCGCGGCGGCACTATACGTTCGCGAGCAAAGCCTATCTCCGCGAGAGCCGTCGCATTGTCGAGGTTCTGGCCAAGCGCTACGGCAAGAACGCATTCATTGTGGGCTGGCAAACCGACAATGAGTTCGGCTGCCACGACACGGTGCTGTCGTGGGGACCGGAGGACCTGAAAGGCTTCCGCGAGTGGCTCAGGCAGAAATATCAGTCCACGGAGCAATTGAACGACGCCTGGGGCAATGCCTTCTGGTCGATGGACGTCAGGGGTTTCGACGCCATAGCGCTTCCGCATCTGGCGGTGACTGAAACCAATCCGGCGGCCAAGCTTGATTTCTGGCGGTTCCAGTCCGAACAGGTGGTGGCCTACAACAAAATGCAGTGCGATTTGATCCGCGCCCATTCTCCCGGGCGCTGGATCACCCACAACATGATGGGCTTCTTCAACGAGTTCGATCATTGGGCGCTGGGCGACGACATTGATTTTGCATCGTGGGATTCATACCCCACGGGTTTCACAGAACGTCTCCCGTTCAGTGAGGCCGAGCACATGCGCTGGGCCCTGACGGGCCATCCAGACATGGCAGCTTACAATCACGACCTCTATCGCGGCATTGGCCGCGGCCGCTGGTGGGTGATGGAACAGCAGCCAGGTCCTGTGAACTGGGCGCCGTGGAATCCGGTGCCTAAAAAAGGCATGGTCAGGCTGTGGACCCATGAGGCGCTGGCCCATGGCGCCGAGGTTGTGAGTTATTTCCGCTGGCGCCAGGCGGTGTCGGCGCAGGAACAAATGCATGCCGGTCTTAACTTGCCGGGCAAAAGTGAATGGTCGCAAGGCGGGCTTGAAGCCATTGAGGTGGGCAAAGAGCTTGCATCCCTTGGCCCGCTGCCGCCGCCGGGCAAAGCGCCCGTGGCCATGGTGCACGACTACGAGGCATCATGGATCACGCGTATTCAGCCACAGGGCATCACGTTCCGGTTCGATGAATTGATGCTGCGCTGGTACGAAGCGGTGCGACGCCTGGGCCTTGATGTGGATTTCATCAGGCCCGGCGGCAACCTCAAAGGCTATGCCTTGGTGCTGGTTCCGACCATGCCTTTTGTATCCGACGCTGCCGAGCGGGCTTTCGCGGCCGCCGATGGCGTGGTGCTCTATGGTCCGCGTACCGGTTCGAAGACGCGCCATCACGCTATTCCTGAAAACCTGCCGCCCGGACCCATTCAATCCTTGGTGAAGGCACGGGTTCTCGAGGTATCGTCCCTGCGGCCGGGTTTGTCAGAAACCGTCGGTGGAAAAGTGAAGGGCACAGCGTCACGCTGGCGCGAATATCTTGAGGTGCAAGGTGGCGAAGTGCTGGGGCGTTTTGCCGAAGGTGATGCGGCGCTCGTTGCATCGGGCAAACAACATTATCTTGCCTGCTGGCCCGATGGCGGTTTGTTGGCCTCGGTGATGGCGCTTGTGGCGAAGAAGGCCGGACTCAAAACCGTGGTCTTGCCTGAAGCGGTCCGTATCCGGCGTCGTGGGTCCCTGCTCTATGTGTTCAACTATGGCGACAAGGCCTGGCCTGCACCGTTCAAGGGCAAGCCCATTCTCGGCGGCAAGTCAGTGCCAGCCCAGGGCCTGAGCATCTGGAAAACCTAACTGGCGTCACGCCAGTTTGAAGCGCGGTTCCGGAATGCCTTTTACTGATGTTGGCAGCGTGAACACAGAGCCACTCAAAGGCAGGCGTTGCAAGGTCGCTTCATCGAGGCCGTCGCGGGCGGTGGTGATGTAGAGCGTTGAGCGTGCAAAGCCCATGGTGGTGACATGACCGGAGGGAACGGCGTGGTGGGAAAGTTTTTTGCCATCCGGTGCCAACCTGATAAGGCGCGCTCCGGCCCATTGCGCCGACCAGAGGCAACCCTCGGCATCGGTGATGATGCCATCAGGATAGCCTTCGTCGCCTTGATAGGTGGCAAAGACCCGACGGTTCCGCGCCATCGGCTTTTCGGGATCGACATCATAGGCCAGTGTTTGTTGTGCCATGCTGTCGTTGAAATACATGGTGTGCCCGTCCGGCGAAAAGGCCGGACCATTTGCAACGATAAAGCCCACATCAACGAGTGTCGCTTCACCCTTTGAGGTCACGCACCACAACGCACCGCGGGGATCCTTTTCCTTCGCGTGGGAGGTGCCGACCCAGAGCCTGCCGAAGCGGTCCATCTTGATGTCGTTGTAGATGATGTCGGGCCGTCCGCCTTCGGGATCACAAAAGGGTACAAGCATCAAAGTTGAAAGATGGAGGAACGACAGGCCCTGACGATGCGCGAGGATGGCGATATCGGGATCGTCGGTGAGAACGAATGATCCGATGGGGGGCGCCAGCGGCAGGGGGTGCACCGATGCTTGGCCTGTCGCAAAATCATGGATGTGAAGTGCGGGTTGCAAGAGGTCGACCCAGAGCAGGCGGTTTTTCTCCGCCTGGAAATGAATCGATTCTGCCAACGGGTGCTGCGCTGCGATGAAAAGTTTTGCGGCTTCTGTCATGTGCAGAAAGAATGGCCGACATTTCAACTTGCCGCAACCCACCTGGCAAGGGGCTTCCCTTCACGCAAGGCACAATCGGGCAGTGCGCGGATTATCCCGGCAAATTCGGCTAAGTCATTGTTTTCCAATATTAGGAAAATAACGCTTGACACCGCGCGGTCAATCGGCTAGAAACCGGATACTCCAGATTTGCATCCAGAACATTTCCGCTCCCAAGTCTTGCAAGCGCACGAAGACAACGGGGGTGGAACCACGGATTGTGTGATTGGACCCCTCATCCGCCGCGCAGCAAGTGGGTGCTCGGCACCTTCTCCCGCAAGGGGAGAAGGTTGTACAGCGGATGGCGAGGTGGAACTACGCCTGCGCCAAAGCAGCAAGGCTTTCGGGCGGGATCCTGCCGCCATCGACGATGGCAGTTTGCCCCATTGGTGCAAATCGTCTTGAAAAAAGGGCAGGGTGGTGATCCACTGCACGGCAGTTGCCCGTAACAGCAGATGGCGTAGGAGCTGAAGCCTCTGGCCCGGTCCACCATGCCATCCCTCCGTCCGGGTTTGGACCTTTGGAGACATTTCGATGAAGATCATCTGCTCACGCAACGCGTTGATTTTGGCCGCCCTGTTGGTTTCAAACCCTGGGGCCCAGGCGGCCGAAATGCTGACGGCCCAGAATGGCATGACACTCTACATATTTGACAAGGATGCAGGCGACCAGTCGTCCTGCTATGACGCATGCGCGGCGAAATGGCCGCCTTACATTGGAACCGCCGACGAAAAGATGCCGGATGACTGGAAGCTGGCGGCCCGCACTGATGGCACCATGCAATGGACCTATGACGGCAAGCCGGTCTATTTCTTCGCCGGTGACACGGCAAAGGGTGATGCAACCGGCGACGGCATGGGCAGCGTCTGGCACGTCGTCAAAGAATAGGGCTGCAACAGAATTCTGATTGTGACGGCAGGCAGCGGGTCATCCACGTCCGGTGCCGGCCGTCATTCCTAGAGCATCGCGCGGTCAATTGGAATCAGAAGCATCAATTGACCGCGGCAACGATGCTCGTAGATTCAATATGTTGGCGCAACTTTTCTCTCTCAAATCGTTCCGATTTGATCGTCCGTTGCGCTGTTTGGCCCGATTGAGACCTTGGGGCTGGATCATGCCTGCGCCAAAGCGTCGAGGCTTTCGGGAAGGATTTGTCCGCCATCAACGATGAGGGTCTGGCCGGTCACATAACCTGCTTCCTTCGAGGCAAAATACAAGGCGGCGTGGCCGATATCATCGACGGTGCCGAGTTTGCCGAGCGGCACCGAGGCTGCCATCGACTTCTGGTAGTCTTCACCCATGGCAATCATGCCTTCGGTCATGATGTTGCCGGGCATGACGGCATTGATGGTGATGCCGTGTTTGGCAAGTTCAATGCAGACGGTGCGCATGAAGCCGAGTTGCCCCGCTTTCGAAGCGCCATAGTGGGACCAGCCGGGAAAGCCGGTGACCGGCCCGGTGATCGACGAAGTCAGGACAATGCGGCCCTGGTCGGATTTTTTGAGAAAGGGGAGTGCCTTTTGCACTGCGAGGAACGTGCCCTTGAGATTGGTGTCGATGACTTCGTCCCACTGGGCCTCGGTCATGGTTTCGAGGCGGGCCTGCGGGAATATGCCGGCATTGGCGCAAAGGACGTCGATGCCACCGTGCTTCCCGGCGATGGTTGCATAGGCCTTTTCCAATGATGCGGCAGAGGTGACATCGCCGCCAATTCCAATGGCACCATGGCCGATTTCATGTGCGGCGGCAGCTGACAGTGCTGCGTCGCGGGCGATGATGGCGACTTTGGCGCCAGCGTTGGCAAAGACGCGGGCGATGCCCAAGCCTATGCCTTTCGAGCCGCCGGTTACAACAACAGATCGACCTTTGAGAGACTGGCTCATGTCGGTACTCCAGCAATGTGAGAACGAAAAAGGGGCAGCGCTTTCGCACTGCCCCTCTCGATAATTGAGTCAGTGATCAACCCTCGTTGACCATGTGACCGATGTTTTTATAGGCCGCAGGGTTCGACGACTTCAGCACGAAGCCCCAGATGAGGCCGATCACGATGATCGCCAGACCCACATAGGGAATGCTTTGGGCAAAGCCGTTGGTTCCACCCAGCGTCGCCAGGTTGGCGATCAGGGTGTAAACAAGCCAGATCTGCACAAGGAAGGAAACAGCAGGTGCGATCATGGTGGTGAACACATTGCCGCCGCCATTCTTCTGGAACCACAGGATGATGGCCACAGAAACGATGGCTTGCAGCACCAGCAAAAGCCCGGTGCCAAGCACGGCAAAGAGCGTGTAGACGCCGAGCCAGGCCTGCCCCGAAGGATCGTCGAAGCCGTAGCCCAGACCATAGAGTACGACCCACAGGGCCGCCAAAACCGATTGCACCGCCGAAGCCTTGTGCGGGCTCTTGTGGTGGTCATGGGTTTCGGCAACCATTTTCGGCAAGACGCCTTCGCGGGCCAGCGAATAGAGATAACGTGACGCGGTGTTGTGGAAGGCCATGCCACAGGCAAAGGAGCTGGTGAGAATGAGCAGGAACATCAGCTCATAGGCCCAGTTTCCGACAAACTGCTGGATCGGTGCCAGGAAGAAATTGACGCCGTCCGAATATGCCTTGGCCGCCATGTCAGCTTCAGTCGGGTAAGCCGAAACGGCGCACCACGATACGATGACATAGAAGATGCCGAGCCCGACCACCGAGTACATCAGTGAGCGGGGAATGATGTGTTTTGGGTCACGTGATTCTTCGGCATAGTTCGGGGCCATTTCGAAGCCGACCCACGACCAGAAGGCCATGAAGATGCCAACTGCCGCAGCACCTGCCGGGATTGCCACAGTGCCAACCGTCTGTTCGGCCAACGGCGTGTAGACATTGAAGACATTGAGCGCTTCGGTATTGAAACTCGTGCCGCTGCCGGCAAAGACAACGCCGAGCACGAAAATCGCCAGAATGGCGACTTCGGCAACCAGTGCCACGCCGAGAATCTTCACCGAGAGTTTCACATCCCGGTAAGCGAGCACGGCGATGACGGCGATCATCAGAAGCGCCAGAATCAGCCACGGCACGTTGATGCCAAAGTGATCATTCAGCCACTTGTTGCCGAAGAAAGCAAAAAGGCCCGTGAGGGACGCTTCAAAGAGCGAATAGCAGGCGAGTGATGTGATGCCCGCCGACATGCCGACTTCGCGGCCAATGCCTTGCGAAATGAAAGAATAAAAACCACCGACCGAAGACACGCGCGCCGCCATGGCGGCATAGCCGATCGAGAAGATGGTCAATACGATTGTGGCCAGCAGGAAGGCTGCCGGTGTGTGGATGCCGATGCCGTAGCCTGCCGCGAAGGGCACATTGCCCAACATGGCCGACATGGGTGCAGCACCCGTGACGGCGAGAAACAGCACGCCGATGAG
>JANNFZ010000172.1:0-7431 GCA_031380375.1 Hyphomicrobiales bacterium | reverse complement strand
GAAAAACACGATGAGCACCGCGTAAACCGCCGAAAGCCCCAGCGGCCACCAGAACCCAGCCAACCGGTCCCGCAGCCAGTCCCGCTTGGTTATGGCGGCGATGATCAGAATGATCCAGCCCACAAGGGCGGCAGGGTTGGCGAAGGAGAAAACTTGCTCAGCGGTCATGATCGAACTCCAATATGATGACCGGACATAGAATACCTGTTTTTACACTGTCAAGATATTTTCCATTGTAAAGATTTAATAATTGTATAATAAATAGTCATCCCATGGCCGCATTGAAACCCTATCATCACGGTGACCTTCGCGACGCACTGCTTCAGGCGGGCGAGCAGGCGCTGGCGGATTTGCCGCTGGCCGAGGTCTCGTTGCGCGAAATTGCCCGCCGTGCCGGTGTGTCTCATGCCGCACCCAAACATCATTTCGGCACTTTGGGCGAACTGCTGGGTGAAATTGCCGCCCGCGGCTTTGACCAGTTTGTCAAAACCCTGGCCACAGCCGCAAACCAGGCCCCCGAACAGACGCCAGAAAGCCGGATGCACGCCATGATGCGCGCCTACCTCCGTTTTGCCGAGGCCCAACCCGCCGCCTATGGCCTGATGTTTGGCCGTGCCAACGCTTGCGCCATGACGCCCCATTTGGTTGCCGCCAAAATGGCGGCCTGGGAACAATTGGAAGACGGCGTAGCCGCCATCGTCGGGCCCCTACGCGCAGTTGCAGGCGCTGCACTCGTCTGGTCGTCGGTGCATGGGCTTGCGAGCTTGCGCCTCGACCGCCGCCTGCCGCCGCAGATTGATCCCCACCAGGCCATTGAACAGGTTGGCCGCATGGTGATTGCCGGATTGCGCGCCGACGCGCTGTGATTCCGTTTCGCCCTTGCTGCGGCAGGGCGGCAGGCTATCCTTGTATGATGACTGTTCCGTCGCTCATCGCCATCGATCCAAACGTCACGCTCCAACCCTGGCCGGATTATCCGGCCAGTGAAATTGCGACGGGCATCCGCGCCAACAGCGGGCATTATTTCTTCGAGAACAAGGCGGAAGGCCTTTCCGTCGGCGTTTGGGAGCAGGGGGCCAATGAAACCCACTGGATGGACTATCCCGTCCACGAATTCATGGTCATTCTGGAAGGTGCGGTCACCATCGAGGAAAAACATCGCGAAACCACCATCACGGCGGGTCAAAGTTTTGTCATTCCCAAAGGCCTCAACTGCCGCTGGAAACAAAAAGACCGTGTACGGAAGATTTTTGTGATCCTCAATGCCGGTGCGGCGGGCGTTGATCCGCATGTCGTCAAACTCGACTATGGCGCGCAGCTGTCACCCTCACCGCCGCCAACGGCAGATGTGTTGCTGTCTTCGCCGCCGCCATCGCAGCAGTCGCTTGATCTCTATGAGGCCCATGATGGCCGCTTCTCCGTTGGCCTCTGGTCGACCACACCCTACCGCCGCAAGCTCATCAGTTTCCCGCGTTGGGAGCTCATGCATATTCTGGAAGGCCGTGTGAAAATGGACAATGGTGCCGGCCATCCGCAGATATTCGCCGCTGGCGATACTTTCTTTGTGCCGATGGGTGCAGCCAATGCCTGGGAATCGAGCGCCGATCTCCGCAAAGTCTTTTGCACCCTCATGCCGAAAGTCCTGTGAAACGTGGAACCCTGGATTATTGTTGTGCTTGCCCTTGTGGGCTTTGTGGCGGGCTTCATCGACTCGATTGCCGGCGGCGGTGGCATGTTGGCTTTGCCGGCACTGCTTCTGGCGGGGCTTGATCCCCTCACAGCACTTGCCACCAACAAGCTGCAGGGCAGTTTCGGCACGGCTTCCGCGACCTATGCGTTCTGGAAGCGCGGGCTTCTCAGGCCCCAGGAGCATAAGGCGGCCATCGCCATGGTATTTGTGGGGGCCGCTCTTGGCGTGGTGCTGGTCTCATTTGCGCCACGTGATACGCTGTCGATCATCATGCCTGTCATGCTCGTCGGTGTTGCCATCTATTTTGCGCTTGCCCCGCGCCTGACTGATGTCGCGCGTACAGCACGTCTGCCAATTGCTGCCTTCAGTTTCGGCATCGCCCCCGTGCTCGGTTTCTATGACGGCTTCTTTGGCCCTGGCACCGGTTCCTTTTTCATGCTGGCTCTGGTGTCGCTGTTTGGGCTTGGGCTTTTGGAAGCGACGGCCCGCACCAAACTGTTCAATTTCACTTCCAACATTGCGTCGCTTCTGTTGTTTTTCCTGACGGCCAAGATCATCTGGCCCATTGGCCTTGTCATGGGGCTGGCACAGGTGGCGGGCGCGCAACTGGGGGCCAGGCTTGCCATCCGCAATGGTGCTGCTGTTATCCGGCCGTTGCTGGTGCTTGTCTGTGTGGCGATGGCGGTGAAACTTTTGGCTGATCACTCCAATTCCATACTCTTGTTGCTTCAATGGTGAACCCATGACCGACTATGAGCCGATCCCCCTGCCTGCATTTCCCAGGCTTTCGCCTGACGACATGCAGTTCAGGGCCAGAGACTTTCGCGACGTGATGGCAACGCGCCGTTCAGTACGCGAATTCTCGCCGGAACCCGTTCCGCGCGAAGTCATCGAAACCTGCTTGCAGGTGGCGGCGACCGCCCCGAGCGGTGCCAATCTTCAACCTTGGCATTTTGCGGTCATCGGCAGTCCCGTGATAAAGCAGCGCATCCGGCGCGAGGCGGAAGAAGAAGAGCGCGCCTTCTATGCCGGCAAGGCAGGCGAGGAATGGCTGGGTGCGCTGAAGCCCCTGGGCACCGATCCCGACAAACCATTTCTTGAGATTGCGCCATGGCTCATATGCGTGTTCGGCGCACGCCGCAGCCTGTGCGCTGACGGTGTTACGCGCAAAAACTACTATGTGCCGGAAAGCGTTTCGATTGCCACAGGCTTTCTCCTTGCAGCCCTGCATCAGGCGGGCCTCGCAACACTTACCCACACACCCAGCCCCATGGGCTTCCTCAATGACATTTGCAGGCGACCGGCGGAGGAGAAGCCTTATCTTCTTTTGGTTACCGGCCATGCGGCGGAAAATGCGAAGATTCCAAGATTTGCGACTGTGAAGAAGCCTCTGCAGGAAATCAGCAGCTTCCTGTGAGCGCGAAAGTGTAGGCCACCGTGTTTTTAATCCTTCCGCCCCCAAACGACTTTCAATGTGACCAAGGCGGTGAAGCTTCTTTTGAAAAATGCCAGCGGATTCCTTGCGCTGTTTTAAATTTTCTTGCGTGGCTTCTTTACAGGCACAGGCAGTTCAGCGGCCGTGATGCGAATGAGCGCCGACAATGCTTCGCCGTCTTCCCAATCTTCTTCGGCAATCAGCAGGCAAGGCTTGGCACCGGGATAGGGCGGGGCTTCCGTTACTGAACCCAGCAGAGCTTTTCCGCCCTTGGTGGGTTTGACGAAAAGCTGGTCGTCACAAAACAAGGCCACCATTTTACCGTCGCAATAGATGCCGTACTCGCCAAACATCTGGCGCGCCGAAACCGTACCCGCCGCCGCCATTTGATCGACAACGAAGTCGACTATGCGCTGCTGCGAAGCCATGTGTGATTGTCCTACTGAAAGGCCTGCAATCCCGTTTGCGCCCGGCCGAGGATAAGCGCATGCACATCATGGGTGCCTTCATAAGTGTTGACGGTTTCGAGGTTCACCATGTGGCGGATCACATGGTACTCATCGGAAATGCCATTGCCGCCGTGCATGTCGCGGGCCTGCCTCGCAATGTCGAGGGCCTTGCCGCAATTGTTTCGCTTCATCAGCGAAATGGCGGGCGGCGCCACGGTTCCCCGTTCCAGCCCGCGCCCGAGTGCCAGGCAGCCATGCAGCCCAAGCGCGATTTCTGTCTGCATGTCGGCGAGCTTTTTCTGCACCAATTGATTGGCGGCCAACGGCTTGCCAAACTGTTTGCGGTCAAGGGTGTAAGCCCTCGCCCGGTGCCAGCAATCCTCCGCTGCACCCATGACACCCCAAGCAATGCCGAAGCGCGCCTTGTTGAGGCACGAGAACGGCCCGGCGAGGCCCTTGGCCTTGGGCAACATTGCCTCGGCCGGCATTTCAACATTCTCAAGAACGATTTCGCCGGTGATCGAAGCGCGCAGCGAAATCTTGCCCTTGATTTCTGGCGTCGAGAATCCCTTCATGCCGCGTTCGACCACAAAGCCGCGAATGTCGCCGGCCTCGTCCTTGGCCCATACGATGGCAATATCGGCGATCGGCGAATTGGTGATCCACATCTTGGAGCCATTGAGGACATATCCGCCCTGCACCTTGGTGGCTTTCGTTTTCATGCCACCGGGGTCCGAGCCCGCATCAGGTTCGGTCAAACCAAAGCAGCCGACGATCTCGCCGGTGGCGAGGCGCGGCAGGTACTTCTGCTTCTGTTCTTCCGTGCCAAATTCCTCGATCGGGTGCATGACCAGCGAATTCTGCACGCTCATGGCAGAGCGGTAGCCGGAATCGATGCGCTCCACTTCCCGCGCCACCAAACCATAGGTGATATAACCAAGACCGGAACCGCCATATTTTTCCGACGTCATCACGCCGAGGAAGCCCATGGCACCCAGTTCCGTCATGATCTCCCGGTCAAAACGCTCTTCGCGGAAGGCCGATTTGATCCGTGGGACAAGCTTGTCGGCACAGAAGGCCCGCGCCGAGTCGCGGATCATGCGCTCGTCTTCCGTCAGTTGGCTTTCGAGGTCGAGCGGGTCTTCCCAGTTGAAGTCAGTGGTTTTGGCCATGCTGTCTTGTGTCCTTGATTTTATCAAATGCTAAATGTGTGTCTTTGCAATTGTCATTCAATTCGTGCGCCTGCTGAGGTCCCAGATTGGTTTTGCAATGTAGATTGCCGGGCGGGTGCTTTCAAAAAAATGCGAGAGTATTTCAATCTGGACAAGCTGCTGAATGTCGCGCTGGGCCGTTGGAAACGTTGTGCCGCACAATTTTTGAACTTCGGATGCTGTTGTCCATTCTTTTTCGAAAAGAGAATCGATGATTGTCGAAAGTCTGTGATTTTGACTCTTGGCGAATGCACGTTGCTTCAATTCTGTCTGGAGGCTGATGATTTGATCGACCGTCTGCGTTGAGTTTTTGCAACTTTTATGGACTGCCTCAAGGAAGAAGTTGATCCACGGTTCCCATTTGCCTTGAGTCGATACATTGTAAAGCGCTGTCACATACTCCTCTTTCCTCTTTTCGAGGAAGGCACTGAGGTGCAGCAGGGGCAGGGCCGTCAGATCGGTCTGCATTGCCATCAGGCAAATCATCATCCGGCCTATGCGCCCGTTTCCGTCCTGAAACGGGTGTATTGCTTCGAACTGATAGTGTGCAAGTGCCAAGTCGAGCAGTTCTTCTCCAGGTTGCCGATCAACACGGTTGATGAATGATTCCAGCTCTTTCATGCACTGTTCAGTTTCAATCGGAGGAGGGGGTACATATCGCGCCGTGAATACATTGTCGTCAGTTGTGCCGATGGCATTTTGTTGTTGTTTGTATTCGCCGGGCCGTTTTCCCGCTCCTCTCGTGGCCGACAGGCCAGAGAGCAGTATCCGGTGGGCATTTTTGAGCAGTCTTCCCGAGATTGGAATTTCCTCGAGCTCTTGCACTGACGAAATGAGCGCACGCTTGTAGTTGGAAGCCTCGCGCGCATCGTCGTCACGCACAGGATCGGGCGCAATTTCTTGCAGAAGCATATTGTCGATGGTCGTTATTGTTCCTTCCATTGCAGATGTTGTCAGGGCCTCTTTTCTGATCAGGGGTGTGATCAACTTGTATGGATTCTGAAGCCTGCGGGCCGCACCGTTCAGCTCTCCAATTGCCCGGTCGGCAAGTGTCAGGTTTCGGGCGACTTGTGCCAGGTCAATTTTTGGGGGGAGGGTTGGAGGCACGAATGCCCACGCACCATCGAGAGTCTTGTGGAGATGCAACTTTTGATTGTCTATGAAGCTTTCGATGTCCATCTCTTAAAGCCCTGCGGTGTCTGCTTTAACTTGATCTCCTTCAATTAAAATATCAAGGATATTTTTTAATTGAACGATGGCGAGTTATAATTTCAGGGCGAAAATTGACTATCGAACCAACGCGCTCAACGCCTTGAACTGTGCCGTGCCTGCCTTCTCGAGCAATTCGAAAACGGCCATTTCCGTGTTGACCACCTGGACGCCCGCTTCTCTCATGCGGGAAAAGGCCAAATCGGCGGAAGCCTGTTGGCGCGACGACATGGCGTCGGCAACCGCGAAGACGCCGAAGCCCGCTTGCGCAAGATCAATGCAGGTTTGCAGCACACAGACGTGGGCCTCGATACCAGCCACGACCACCAGCGGCCTGCCATCATCATGAAGTGCCGCGAAATGCGCTTTCAGCGCCGCGTCGCGCCAGCACGAGAAGGACAACTTCCCGAACACACTTGCGTCATTGCTGCGGAGATCGGCCACCGTGGGACCGAGACCCTTGGGATACTGTTCGGAAATAGTGACGGGCAGCGAGAGTTCCCGCGCCGCCGTCAGCAGGATTTTGGATTTCGTAACGACGGTCTCCGGCTCCGCCATGGCGGGAAGCAACCGCTCTTGAATATAGATCAGAAGCAGCGATGCCTTGCCCGCGTCAAGCAGCATTGTTCTTTCCCGTCACCTTCAATCCAAAGGCATAAACCTCCGCCACTTCCTTCAGGCGGTCGAAGCGCCCGGACGCTCCGCCATGGCCCGCCCCCATGTTGATCTTCAACAGCAGCAGGTTTGGTGATTTATTCAGTGCACGGAGCTTTGCAATCCACTTCGCCGGTTCCCAATAGGTGACGCGGGGGTCGGTGAGGCCACCCAGCGCAAAAATATGGGGATAGGCCCTGGCTTTCACATTTTCGTAGGGCGCATAGGCCGCGATGGTTTCATAGGCGGCCTTGTCGGCGATGGGGTTGCCCCATTCCGGCCACTCCGGCGGGGTCAGCGGCAACGTGTCATCAAGCATCGTTGTGAGGGCATCGACGAAAGGCACTTCCGAAACCACACCTTTGAACAGGTCCGGTGCCATGTTGGCCACGGCCCCCATGAGAAGCCCGCCAGCGCTTCCGCCATGGGCGATGATGTTGCCGCGTTTGGTCAGGCCAAGCTTCACAAGATGCTCACCGCAGGAAATGAAATCCTTGAAGCTGTTGACCTTCTTGTCGAGCTTGCCGGTCTTGTACCAGCGGCGGCCTTTCGCCTGGCCGCCACGAATATGGGCCGTGGCGTAAACAAAGCCGCGGTCGGCGAGTGACAGGATGTTGGTGTTGAACCCCGCCGACATGGAAATGCCGTAGGACCCATAGCCATAGAGCCAGAGTGGCGCAGAACCATCAAGCTTCGTGTCCTTGCGATAGAGCAGCGTCACCGGAATTTCTTCGCCGTCATGGGCGGGTGCCAGAATGCGCTTTGCCACATAATGCCGGGGAT
>JANNFZ010000117.1:0-2459 GCA_031380375.1 Hyphomicrobiales bacterium | reverse complement strand
TATGAGCAGAACGCCTGCCGCAACACCCGCAAAGCGGCGTTGAATTGATTCCCGGGCAATGCTTCGAGGCATTGCTGCGCAATGCACCTCAGCATAAGGGCTCTCACCCTGAGGCGCCCACGCAGTGGGCCTCGAAGGGCTTTGTCACCAAGATTTTGTCAACGCGGCTTCAGCAACACATGCTTTTTCTTGCCCATCGAGAGCTTGATGACACCATCCCGGACGTCGGCATCCGTCAGCAGGCGCTTGTCATCTCTGACCGGATCATCATTGACACGGATGGCTCCGCCCTGGATGGAGCGCCGGGCCTCGCCATTCGATGACGCAAGGCCCGCCTGCACAAGAGCCGCGAGAATACCCAAGCCTTCTCCCAAAACCACCTCAACTGTTGGAAGACCCGCAGCGCTCGCACCTTCCTCAAATGTCTTGCGCGCCGTCTCGGCGGCTTCATCGGCAGCCTTCTGGCCGTGCAGCATGGCAGTGGCGGCATCAGCGAGAACCTTCTTGGCCTCGTTGATCTCGGCACCACCCAGCGCTTCGAGCTTTGCGATTTCGGCAAGTGGCAGCGTTGTGAAAAGTTTGAGGAAGCGGCCGACATCGGCGTCTTCGGTGTTGCGCCAGAATTGCCAGTATTCGTAAGGGCTGCGCATGTCGGCATTGAGCCACACGGCACCCGAGGCGGTCTTGCCCATCTTGGCACCCGACGACAGCGTGATCAGCGTCGACGTCAGCGCAAAGAGCTGGTGAGTGCCCATGCGGCGGCCAAGTTCCATGCCATTGACGATATTGCCCCACTGGTCGGAACCGCCCATTTGCAGATTGCAGCCATGGCGCCGCGCAAGCTCAACGTAATCATAAGCCTGAAGCACCATGTAATTGAATTCAATGAAGGAAAGCTCATGCTCGCGTTCAAGCCGCAGCTTTACCGAATCCATCGCCCGCATGCGGTTGACGCTGAAATGGCGGCCCACGTCGCGCAGCATGTCGATGTAGTTGAGCTTGGTCAGCCATTCGGCGTTATCGACCATCGCCGCATCGGAACCTGCATTTCCGAACTTGAGAAAGCGGGCAAAGACCTGCTGAATGCCAATCTTGTTGTTTTCGATATCCTCGACCGTCAGGATTTTGCGGCTTTCATCCCGGCCAGACGGATCGCCAACCCGTGTCGTGCCGCCGCCCATCAGGACGATCGGCTTGTTGCCGGTCTGTTGCAACCAGCGCAGCAACATGATCTGCACCAGCGAGCCCACATGCAAAGAAGCTGCGGTGCAATCAAATCCGATGTAAGCAATGATCTCACGGTCTTTGGCCAAGTCATCAAGGCCGGCGATGTCCGAACACTGGTGGACAAAGCCCCTAGAGGTGAGGATGTTGAGAAATTCAGAATTGGGCGAACTCATGATGGCGCGCTCATAACACAGGTGCGCAACGTGTCAAAAGTTCTGACGGCATTGGGGCTCATGTCCGGCACCTCGCTGGATGGCATTGATGTGGCCCTCGTCGAAACCGATGGCGAGGATTTGGTGTTAAGGGGCCCTTCGCTGACAGTCGCCTATGACGACGCACAACGGGATCTCTTGCGGCGGGCGATCACAACAACAGTTGGCGTCACGGACCGAACGGACCGCACGGGCATTCTCGGCGAAGCCGAACGGAAGCTGACGGTCTGGCACACCGAGGCTGTTCGATCATTCTGTGAACAAAACCAACTAAAGCTGTCAAATATCGATCTAATCGGCTTTCACGGCCAGACTGTCATCCATCGTCCGGAGCGTCGTTTGACCGTGCAGTTGGGCAATGGTCCAACACTTGCCAAGGCGCTTGGTGTTGCCGTGGCTTATGATTTGCGCGCCGCCGATGTGGGCGCGGGAGGCCAAGGTGCCCCGTTGGTGCCCGCCTATCACCGGGCCCTTGCACAAACGCTCGAACCCCGGCCTGTTGCCTTTGTGAACATAGGTGGGGTCGCCAACGTGACGTGGATTGGCGTTGACGCTGCCCTGGCGGCCTTCGATACGGGACCGGGCAATGCGCCTATTGACGACTGGATCAAGCAGCACACTGGGGGGGCCCGCGACGAGGGCGGCAGCTTGGCCCTTTCGGGCCGCGTGGATGAGGCAACCGTCGCGCAATTTCTGGGTGACGGATTCTTCGAGAGGCTGGGTCCCAAATCCCTCGACCGCAACAGCTTCGCGGGCATCACCCTTGACGGGCTTTCATTGGCCGATGGTGCGGCAACACTTGTGGCTGTGACGGCCCGTTCTATCGCCTTGTCACGCGCCCATATGCCGGAAGAACCAAAATGCTGGATCATCTGTGGGGGCGGTCGCCACAATGCAGCGATCATGGCAGCCCTCCGCGCACACTTGCCTGATGTCCGCGATGCTGATGCTTGTGGCTTTAATGGCGACAGCATGGAGGCGGAAGCCTGGGCCTATCTGGCGGTGCGCTGTATCAATGGA
>JANNFZ010000355.1:0-2024 GCA_031380375.1 Hyphomicrobiales bacterium | reverse complement strand
CACCAGCAGCATGACAAAGGGCGACCACATCCAGGCATCGGCAAAGACAATGCCGGCAACCGCCCCCACCTTGTTGTCCATGAGAATGAACTGCTCACCGGTGATGCTCTTCATCACATAGCTCAGGATGCCGAAGGTCGGATCATAATAGTAAGTGAAGAACACGCCCGACGCCACGACCGACAGCATCATCGGTGTGAGCACGAGAATGAGCAGGTATTTGCGCAAGGGAAACTGCTTGGCAAACAGCAGGGCCAGCAGGAAGCCGACGATCATCTGGGCGGACACCGTAAAGACCACGAACATCGCGGTGTTGATCAGCGCGTTCCAGTTGTCGAAGGCGTTGATGTCGTTGGTGAGAATCTTGATGTAATTGTTAAGGCCCACAAAGCGGATAGACTGATTGTTGGAGGTGTAGGCGAAGAACGACAAGCCCAGTGACCACAACAGCGGAAAAATATTCATGACGAAGAGCACGGCAATGGCCGGTGCCACGAGGAGCCCGCCATAATAGCGGCGGCGATAGGCGTTGACGGCAAAGGCGGCACCAATGAGCGCCACCATGGCCCCTATGATCCAGAAGGAAATGGCAGCAGGAAATATCAGCGCCGACGCCACGGAAACAACGAAGCCCGCGAGAATGGCAAGTTTCCAGTTGTCCGCTGACACCTCAAACAGAGATGGCGCTATTCGGTCGGTCAATGCGGTGGTCATGCGGGAGATTGTTCTATCTTGAATTCTGCCCACTGCCCTTGCGGGAGAGGGTGGTTTGCGGGTGATTACGGGCAAATCGGGAGAGGGGTAATGGTTGATCGCCCCTCTCCCGGTTCGGCCTTTGGCCTCACTACCCTCTCCCGCGAGGGGAGAGGGTTGCGAGAAGTGTTGTTACTTGATCAAGCCAGCCTCGGTGAGCAGGTTCTGCTGGAACTTGGCCACGTTGTCCAAGGTCGTCTTTGCATCCTGCTTGCCGGTGATGGCGAGGTCATACTGGTCCTGCTGCTGGGTCAGGAGCTCAAAGAACTGCGGCACGTGCCACATGTCCTTCTGCCAGTCGAGCGAATTGGCCCAAGCCCGGTTCCACGGACGATAGGTCACATACTTCGGGTCCTCGTACACGGCCTTGATCGCAGATTGTCCGCCGCCGGCTGCGTACTGGTGCTGGATCTCGGGCGAGAGCCACCATTTCACGAAGCCAACGGCCTCCTTGATCTGTGCATCCGTTGTCCAGGTGGTCAGAACGAAAGGTTGTCCGCCGATTTGGCTCGTGCGGTTGATCTTGCCGTCATCGCCACGCAAGCCAGGAGCCATGCCGAAGACCAGTTTGTCGGAGACCTTCGACGATTTCGGATCGAGCGAAGCTTCGCCCAGGCCGATCCAGTCGACGTTCATCGCCAATTTGCCCTCGCGGAACAACTGGTCCGAAACGAAGATGTCCATGGTGCCGGTCTTGACCACGGGCGGCATGTACTTGAGGAGCTTGAGGAATTGCTCCATGCCCGCGATCGACTTTTCGGAATTTACAACACCTTCGGCTTGGCCGTCGGGCTGCTTGGTTTCATCCCAAATACCGCCGCCATGCTGCCAAACGAACGAGTGCACCGAACTTGTCGAAAAGTCATAACCTTTGCCGGCCTGATAAGCGATGCCATAGAAATCATCGTCAGCAGGCTTGCCGGCCAGCATGTCGCCCTTCTTGCGCATGAAGAACTCACCGATATGTTCAAACGTTGTCCAGTCCATGTTGTCGATTTCTTCGCCAGTGCATGGCAGTTTTTCATTGTACTTTGCCTTGTAGGCGGCCTGCTCGTCTTCATTGCAGAGCACGTCGGAACGCCCATAAGTCACCAGAACGTCCGGGAACTGCGGGAAGCCGTAGTAGTTTTGCGTGCTGTTCGGATAAGTCGAATAGGCGTTCACGATCGCCGGATGCATCGAGTCCATCGTCGCCTTCAGTCCCGGGTCGGCATCGATCAGATCATTGATCTTGCGGAAATAGCCGCCTTCAATGAAGGCGCCAAGCCACT
>JANNFZ010000558.1:0-2524 GCA_031380375.1 Hyphomicrobiales bacterium | reverse complement strand
GGCATCAGCGTTGCGCAAGGTTTCAAATATGCGGCCGATGTCTTCAAGCGACTGTCTGACCACCGGCATGACCGCCAGCCCCTTGTCATTGAGCGCCACACCCCTGGCGAGACGCGTGAACAAGGCGGCACCGACATAGTGTTCAAGCTGGCCGATCTGATAGCTGACGGCAGCCTGCGTCATGTTCAGTTCCTGGCCCGCCCGGGTGAAATTGCCGTGCCGCGCCACCGCGTCAAACACCCTGACAGCCATCAAAGGGGGCAGTTTGCTCATGCCTCAAGACATAAACCTAGTTTATGCCTTGGTCCAGATTTTCCGTTGGATTGCTGACAAAATTGGACGGAATATCAGGCTATTCACATGCTGCAATTATGAATGGAAACGCCCATGGTCTGGTCAATTTTGGAATTTCGCTGCGCCCTTTGGTCACTCGCCCATAACCTCAGCAGCCGCACCCGGCGGCACAACAGGCTTGATATCAGGGCTTTGGGGTGCAGGGATCTCGCCGACCTCAACCTGCCCCCGGAAATGCTGAACCGACACTTGGCCAGAGAAGAGGCCCAGCGGTTCAGGCGGCAAATATTATAGTTAACAGTGCGCGAGTCAGGCGGCGATGTGGGTGTCGCGTCGCAGCAGTTCAATTTGGTCCTTCAGTTTCAGCTTTTGGCGCTTGATGGCCGCAATTTCGGCATCGGATGACGCCGGATGGGCCATGGCTTCGGCCAATTCAACCTCAAGCACATGGTGTTGTGCAAGCAAATCGCTGAGGGAAGAAGATGGGTTCATGTAGTGCCTCCATTCAAAGAGAGCCAGACCCGGACAGCACCGAGGCTGTGACAGAATCATGACACAGAATTGGGGACTTGTCGAATGCCCTGCAAGGGGACTAGGGACACATATTCATCATTTCACCGGGATAGTGAATGGACGCCCTGCAGCAAGTTCAATTGCGCACCCAGTTGCGGATTCTGGAACAGGAACACCGCGATTTGGACCAGGCCATCAATGTATTGGAAGCGGCGGGAACTGTTGACCAATTGCTGCTTCGGCGCTTGAAAAAAAAGAAACTGGCGCTCAAGGACCAGATCATCATGATTGAAAACAAGCTGATCCCCGACATCATTGCCTGACAAAATGAAAAACCCCGTCGCCATCATCATGGGCAGCCAGTCCGACTGGGAAACCATGAAACATGCAAGCTTGCTGCTCGACGAGTTGGGCATTGGCCATGACACCCGAATCGTCTCGGCCCACCGCACTCCGGACAGGCTTTATGACTTCGCCCGCAATGCCAAGGCGGAAGGCTTCAAGGTCATTATTGCAGGCGCAGGCGGTGCGGCGCACTTGCCGGGCATGACCGCTGCCATGACGCCGCTTCCGGTCTTGGGTGTGCCCGTCGAATCAAAGGCCCTGTCGGGGCAGGATTCGCTGCTTTCAATCGTGCAGATGCCGGCCGGTGTGCCGGTTGGCACTTTGGCCATTGGCAAGCCGGGTGCCATTAATGCCGCCATTTTGGCGGCGAGCATATTGGCCTTGTCCGATAAGGCGCTCGCCCATCGCCTTGATGCCTATCGTGCCAAGCAGACCGCCGCCGTGGCCGCCGCCCCGAAAGACCAAGGCTGATGGCGATGCCGCCCGGCTCGACCATCGGCATATTGGGTGGGGGACAACTGGCCCGCATGCTGAGCCTCGCGGCCGGGCAACTGGGCCTCAAGTGTCACATATTTGCGCCGGAAAAAGACAGCCCGGCATTCGAAGTTGCTGCCGCGCATACGGTCGCGGGTTATGACGATGAATTGGCGCTCTCAAAGTTTGCCGCTGGCGTTGATGCCATCACTTATGAATTTGAGAATGTGCCGGTTGCCGCCGTGGTGTTCCTTGAAAAGCTGAAGCCTGTGCGTCCGGGCTCGAAGGCCTTGGGCGTGGCGCAAGACCGCCTCAAGGAAAAGCACATGGCCCGCGACCTCGGTGCCATGACAGCCGATTTCGCAAGTGTTGCGTCGTTGGCGGAATTGCAAAGCGCCGTTGCCCGCATCGGTCTGCCGGCTATCCTGAAAACCAACCGTTTCGGTTATGACGGCAAGGGCCAGACGAAGATCATGGTCGCGGCCGACATTGCCCCGGCCTGGGCGGCCATGCGCGACCAGCCAGCGATTCTCGAAAGCTTTGTTGATTTTGAGCGCGAGGTCTCGGTGATCGCGGCCCGTGGCGTTGATGGCCAAATGGCGGCCTATGACGTCGCCGAGAACGTCCATCGCAACCACATTCTTCACACCTCGACGGTGCCTGCCTCACTTCCTACCGAACTCGCAGTGGAAGCCATCTTCCTCGCCCAGCGCATTCTCGAATCCCTCGACTATGTCGGTGTCATGGGCGTGGAGTTCTTCGTCGGTCGCGATGTGCTCTACGTCAATGAAATCGCCCCCCGGGTGCACAATTCCGGCCATTGGACGCAAGATGCCTGCCTCGTTTCGCAATTCGAGCAGCACATCCGCGCCGTGGCGGGCTGGCCACTCGGCACCAC
>JANNFZ010000349.1:0-8482 GCA_031380375.1 Hyphomicrobiales bacterium | reverse complement strand
TCCTTGCCGCCGTCGTCCGGCTGGATGAACCCGAACCCCTTCTGGGTGTTGAACCACTTCACTGTGCCACTGGGCATGTATTCAAGTCCTTTGGTTGTGTTGCACAAACCGTTCGACGGCGAACTTATGATACAGGATTTGAAATCAGGCAAGAGGTGCGCAGGCCCGGACTTCCGCTATCATTGCTTCACAAGGGAATCATGACATGAGCAAATCAACGCCGCCACAACACGCCAAACAACGGTTGCAAAAACTTCGCAGCCTGATGGCCAAACGGAAACTCGATGCCGTCATCGTTCTCCGCCAGGACGAATACCAGGGCGACTGTGTGGCAGCCTATGCCGAACGCCTGCGCTGGCTTACAGGTTTTGCCGGCTCGTGGGGTGTTGCAGTGGTCACCGCCAAAACAGCCGCGATCTTTGTCGATGGCCGCTATACTTTGCAGGTCAAGGACCAGGTCGATGTGAAGCTCTTCACGCCCTGTTCGCTCATCGACAATCCGCCCTCGCAATGGTTGACGGAAAATTTGAAGAAAGCAGCAAAGGTTGGCTTTGATCCAAACGTCACATCGATGCACGATGCCAAGAGATTGCGCTTGGCGCTGGACAAGGCCGGGATCAAACTGGTGGCCCTGCCCGGCAGCCCCATTGATGAAATCTGGGACGACCAACCGGCAAGGCCTGACGGTGTGATCGTTGCCCATCCGCCGCGCTTTGCGGGAAAATCAACAGCGGCCAAACTTGCCGATGCCGGCAAGGCACTTAAATCTCAGGGCCACGATGCCGTGGTTCTCGGCGATCCTGCCTCTGTGTGCTGGGCGCTGAACATTCGCGGCAGCGATGTTCCCTTCACACCTTTCGTACTTGCCACTGCGATCATCTCCAGTGCCGGAAAAGCCACGCTGTTCATCGACAAAAAGAGGGTTCCCCGGGGCGTGCTGGCGTCCGGCGTCACAATTGTCGATCCCTCGCTGCTTGAAAAGACCTTGAAAGCCATGGGCAGGAAAAAACAGCGCATCTCGCTTGACCCGGCGCTTTTGCCTGAGCAAGTGCGGCTCACACTCGTCGCCGCAGGTGCGTCAATCCATGAAGCACAAGACCCGTGCGTAATTCCAAAAGCCTGCAAAAACAAAGTGGAGCGGCAAGGTGCCCGGAATGCACAATTGCGCGACGGGGCCGCCCTCACCACTTTCCTGCACTGGCTTGATACCACAGCCCACAACGGCGGCATCAGTGAACGCATGGCCGCCGACAGGCTGCGGGCCTGCCGGGAAGCAACAGGCAAGCTCCGCGACCTTTCGTTTGAAACCATACCGGCAGCCGGACCCCATGCCGCCAGCCCGCACTATCATCTCGGTTCCGGGGCCGGGCCCATGCTGAAACCCGGCGAGGTGTTTCTTGTCGACTCGGGCGCACAATATGAAGACGGCACCACCGACGTCACCCGCACTATCATGATTGGCCCTCCCACCGATGAAATCCGTGACCGCTTCACGCGGGTTCTGAAAGGCATGATCGGCATTTCAATGTTGCGTTTTCCCAAGGGAACTTCGGGCTTTGCAATTGATGCCGTGGCCCGCGCGGCACTCTGGAAAGCCGGGCTCGATTTTGACCATGGCACGGGCCATGGCGTCGGCTCTTATCTCTCCGTGCACGAAGGCCCCGTCAACATCAGCAAGGCCGGTCATGCCGAAATGCTGCCTGGCATGATCCTGTCCAATGAACCTGGTTACTACAAGGCCGGACACTTCGGTATTCGTATCGAGAACCTTTTGCTGGTCACCGAGGCGGAAAAGATTGAAGGCGGAGACCGGGCCATGCTGGGCTTTGAAACACTCACACTTGCCCCCATCGACCGAAACCTCATCGACACAAAGCTTTTGACCCGCGATGAATTGCATTGGCTCGACGGCTATCACGCCCGGGTGTTGCGCGAAATTTCACCGCTGGTCAGCGAACCAGTACAGGCCTGGCTCACACAGGTTTGCGCGCCGTTTAACCGGGACTGAAATGAAGACGGAACAGCACGACGCTCGCCATGCCGGAGGCAATGGTGACCAGCAACGGCGCACGCAGCAGCGCCACGCCAAGCGCTACAGCACCTGCGAGCTTTTCCGCCGGTCCTTCGAGAAAGACATTGGGCGCGATGACGGCTGTCAAAATGGCCGGAGGGACAGCATCCATGGCAGCCTTCCAGCGCCCCTTGATCGCGACACCCCGCAACAACCAATAGCCCGAAACGCGCGAGCCATAGGTGGCAAGACCAAGGACAAAGACGATCAGCAGGAATTGCGGAGAGACGGCGAGGAAGCTCATGGCGTTTCCTCACGATAAGTCAATACGGCAACAATCATTCCCGCTCCGGCCCCCAGCAAGATATACCAGACGCCGGGCACATAGAGCTTTGCCACCACCGCTGTTGTGGCACTTGCTGCAAGAATAAACCCGGTGCGCGGCCCCTTCCAGAATCCGGCAACGATGGCAATGAACATGGCCGCAAAAGCAAAATCCAATCCGATGGTCCGGCTGTCTCCCAATCCTGTGCCAATCCAGGCACCTATGGTGCCGAAGACAAACCACACGGGCCATATCGGCATGGAGGCGCCCAGAAAATACGACGGCGTGATGGGGTCCGTGAGGGCCCGGCGTTCGATGATGGCCCAGGCCTCGTCGGTCAGCCAGAACAACAACACCGAAGCGCGGCGCTTTGAAAAACTTGCGATGTGACGGGACACCGATGCCGACATCAACACATGGCGCAGGCTCAATGTGAACACCGTCAAGAAAAGAACCGGCAACGGCGTGGCCAATGCCCAAAGATCCATGACAACAAATTGCGCGGCACCGGAATAGACACCAGCGCTCATCAACAAGGCCTCAAAAGGTGTCAGACCTTTGCTCGCCGCAACCGTCCCCCACAATGCCGAAATCGGCGCATAGGCCAAGGTCATCGGGGCAATATCAGCCAACCCCCGCAGAAAATCGCGCTTGTTGAATCTCAAGTCCCACCCACCAGCGCGAACCATCCCGCTTCATCAATCACCTTTACGCCGTGCTTTTCCGCATCCTTGAGCTTCGATCCGGCCCCTGGGCCTGCTACCAATATATCGGTCTTTTTCGAAACCGAGCCTGCCACTTTGGCACCCAGACGCTCGGCCATGGCCTTGGCTTCATCGCGCGTCATGCGTTCCAGTGCACCAGTGAAAACCACGGTTTGTCCGGAGACGGGTGACTGCGACGCCACCGCTGCCAAGGCCAATGGTTTGACGTGAAGCAGCAAGGCATCAACGACATCAATATTGTGCGGCTCGGCAAAAAATTGGGTGATCGCCTCGGCCACCACATCGCCAATGCCATCGTGGGAGGTGATCTCATTCCATGCCTCACTGTCTGGCATGGCCACGACGGCCGCATCGCGGAATTTTTCCGCCGAACCATAGGCCCGGGCCAACACACGCGCTGTGGTTTCGCCCACGTGGCGGATGCCAAGGGCATAGATGAAACGGTCAAGCGCAATGCTGCGTCGCTCGTTGATTGCTGCATAGAGATTGGCTGCACTGGAGGCTCCCCAGCCGTCACGTTCCGCCAGGGCACCGCCCAACCGTTGTTGCAGCGTGAAAATATCCTGGGGCAGAGTAATCAGTCCTTCATCGTGAAATTCATCGATGATCTTGTCGCCCAATCCTTCAATATCGAAGGCCAGACGCGACACGAAATGCTTCAGGCGTTCACGGCGCTGCGCCTTGCAAATGAGACCGCCCGTGCAGCGGCGGATGGCATCGGCCTTGCCGGTTTCTTTTTCTTCGCGCAATGCGTGGCTGCCGCACACTGGACAATGCGACGGAAAGACATAGGCCACCGCGTTTGTCGGCCGCTTTTCCAACATGACGGAAACCACTTGCGGGATCACGTCACCCGCCCGCTGCACCACCACCGTATCACCAACGCGCACGTCCTTTCGGGCAATCTCGTCTTCATTGTGCAGTGTGGCGTTCGACACGACGACACCACCAACCGTGACGGGCCTGAGGCGTGCAACGGGTGTGAGCGCTCCGGTACGGCCAACCTGGATATCAATGGCTTCGAGGATGGTCGTCGCCTGTTCGGCAGAAAACTTGTGGGCGATGGCCCAGCGCGGGCTGCGCGACACAAAACCCAGACGCTGTTGCAGGGCGATGTCGTTGACCTTGTACACGACGCCATCAATGTCATAGCCCAGTGATGACCGCAGCACCTCGATCGATCGATAGTGGGCCAGCACTTCTTTATCGGACCGGCAAAGCCTCATCAAAGCATTGACGGGAAGACCCCAGGACTTGAAAGCCTGAACAACATCCCACTGCGTGTCGGCAGGCAGTTTCGGTGCCTCACCCCAGGCATAGGCGAAGAAGCGCAAGGGCCGAGACGCGGTGATGGACGCATCCTGCTGGCGCAATGATCCTGCCGCCGCATTGCGGGGATTGGCGAAGGTCTTTTCGCCGGATTTCTCTTGCGCCGCGTTGAGGGCGGCAAAATCATCATGCGACATATAGATTTCACCGCGCACCTCGATAACCAGCGGTACGTCGCCCTTCAATTTGTGCGGCAAATCGGCGATGGTGCGCACATTGGCTGTTACGTTCTCGCCTTCCGCGCCATCGCCGCGCGTCGCACCCTCAACAAGCACGCCATTTTCGTAACGCAAGGATATCGACAAGCCATCGATCTTCGGTTCGGCGGTCAGCGCCACTTCGGCATCAGGAGCCAGATTGAGAAAGCGCCGGATGCGCCCTACGAATTCCGCCACGTCTTCATCAGCAAAGGCATTGGCCAGTGACAGCATGGGCACGCGGTGGGCAACCTTGGCAAATTTTCCGCTCGGTGGCGCACCCACTTTCCGGTTCGGCGATTGCGCATTCACGAGGTCCGGATATTGGTCTTCAAGCGCCAACAACCTGCGACGCAGCGCATCATAGTCGGCGTCGGAAATCGAAGGCTCATCCTGCCCGTGATAGGCCACATCGTGGCCAGCGATCTCCGCTGACAGGCGCTTGTGTTCGGCTCCTGCCTCCTTCGGAACCTTTGCCATGCTCTACCCCTGCCCCGCCAGCAATTGCCCGGCCTGGGCGCGGGCGGCGTCGGTGACAGTGGCACCGGAGAGCATGCGCGCCAGTTCCTCCTGCCGGCTTTGCGCCGACAAGGGTTGCACCCGCGTCACCATGCGCTTTGAGCCCGTGTCTTCCATCTTGGAAATCAGCAAGTGCTGCTTTGCGCGTGCTGCAACCTGCGGCGAATGCGTCACAGCAATGACTTGCAGACCATCGGCGAGGCGCGCCAGACGCTTGCCAATGGCATCGGCCACAGCACCACCCACACCAGTATCAATTTCATCAAAAACCAGAACGGGCGCAGACCCTTTGGCAGCGAGCACAACTTTCAGCGCCAGCATGAAGCGCGCCAACTCGCCGCCTGAGGCAATTTTCAAAAGAGGTTGCAGCGGCGTTCCGGGATTTGTGGCGACCACAAATTCCACCCGGTCAACCCCATGGGCGCCGGGCTTGGCTGCATCAGACACGACCTGCGTTTCAAAGCGCGCCCGCTCGAGCTTGAGGGCAGGCAATTCCGCTGCAACATCCTTGTCGAGGGCTTTTGCGGCCTTGCGCCGCGCCGCACTTAATTTGTCGGCGGTTTCTTCAAAAACCTGACGTGCCTCGGCACTCAACTTCTGCAATTGCACAAGCTTGCTGCCGCCGTCCTCGAGTGCCTGAACTTCGCTTGTGAAGCGGGCGGCAACACTGGCAAGGTCATCGACTGTGCAGCGATATTTGCGGGCCGCAGCGCGTAGTGCAAACAGACGCTCCTCGGATTTTTCCAGGTGGCCGGGATCGAATGCAAAGGCGCGTTTCGCGTCCCCAATGGACCTTCCTGCCTCGCCCAATTCGCGCAACACGGCATCAAGCGTTGAACACACTTGATCGAGCCTGCCGCCTGCGCCATCTTTGCGGCGCTCCAAACGGCGGAGTGCGGCATTGAGCTTCGCATCCCAGGCGCCATCGCCGGACAGTGCTGTTTCCGCTTCTTCAAGGGCCGAAGCAAATTGTTCCGACTGCATCATCAATTGCCGTTCTTCGGCCAGGCGGTGTTCTTCCTGTGGCTCAGGTGCCAGCGCTGTGAGTTCCTTGACGGCATGTTCGAGAAAGTCGCGTTCAACTTCCGCCCTGGCAATGAGAGCCTGATGTTCTGCCAGTGCCAACGCAGCAGCGCTGGCAGCGCCCCACAACTCCGCCACCTTGTCCGCCTGTTTCTCGAGGCCGCCAAAGGCATCAAGCAGGTGGCGGTGTGCTGCAACGTCGACAAGGGCGCGGTCGGCGTGCTGGCCGTGAATCTCGACAAGGTTCGCCGCAAACAGGCGCAGCAGATTGAGGCTGACCGGCTGGTCATTGATGGTGGCGCGGCTCGGACCATCGGCATTCTGGACGCGGCGGATGATGATCTCGCCTTCGGCATCGAGCCCCTGCTCTGCGAGGAACACGCGCGCACTGTGATCCCGGGCAAGTTGAAACGCCGCTGTGACACTGCCTTTGGCCTGGCCGTTGCGGACCAATGTGCTGTCGCCGCGCGCCCCCAGTGCGAGGCCGAGTGCATCGAGCAAAATGGATTTGCCCGCACCCGTTTCGCCCGTGAGAACGGTCAACCCGCCCTCAGGTGCAAGGTCGAGCTTTTCGATGAGGACAATATCGCGGATGGAAAGGGCGGTGAGCATGGGGCGGTTATAGCGGCCTCATGCGACTCGTGCGAGGGGGATGGATCGCGCGGTCAATTGAATCCAAATATCCTCCATGGGCGGGTTTAACCCGCCCACTCAGAGCCACAGAAAGACTGGTTCGGCGGGTCAAGCCCGCCGATGGAGGATGAAGTGAATTTGACTCCGTATGACCGTCTTTTTGCCTTATCCGTTCGACGGTTTTGCCCTGTTGAAAGCCCGCGATATCCACGAGCCCTGGTTCGCGACGGGCTGTTGGCCATCTGACGACACAAGCGTATAGGCATCCTGATACCATTGGCTGTTGGGGAAATTATAGCCAAGCACCGCTGCTGCGGTCTGCGCCTCGGAGACCACACCAAGCGCCATGTAGCCTTCGGCAATACGGTAAAGCGCTTCCGGTGTGTGGGTGCTGGACTGGTATTGTTCAACCACGGTGCGGAAACGGTTGATGCCGGCCTGGTAGGAACCGCGCTTCACATAGAAGCGGCCGATTTCCATTTCCTTGGCAGCAAGGCGATCGCGGGCCAGAAGTGCCTTTTGCTGGGCATCGGCGGCATAGGGTGACTCAGGGAAGCGCTGCGCCACCTGCTCCAGGGCATCGACGGCCTTGGCGGTTCGGCTTTGGTCACGGCGCACATCGGAGATGCGCTCATAGTCGCTCAAGGCGATCATGTAATAGGCGTAAGGAGCGTCCTTGTGGCCGGGATGCAGACTCACAAAACGCCGGCCGGCATTGATTGAATCATCATAGGCATTGCGCGAATAGGCGGCGAAGGCTTGCATCAAAATGGCCTTGGTCGCCCATTTCGAATAAGGATGCTGGCGCTCAACTTCGGCAAATTTCTTCTGGGCCTGCTTGAACGACCCGTTCTTGAGTTCCTCAAGGCCGCCATTGTAAAGCTCGGCCACAGCTTGCTCGTCAGCAGCTTCCATGCCCGGCGACAAGGCACTGCCTTTGCGCAGTTCCGACGCTTTGGTGTCGCCGCCGCGATTGAACACATCCTTCAGAAGGCTGCCACCGCCACCGGAGCATCCGGCGAGCAGCAAGGCTGCTGTCAGCACTGTGATGGTGATCGAAAATCCGCGCTTCATTGTTCCGCTTGGTTTGCCCGCTGCTGGTATCCGGCCCATGACATAGCGCTCTCGCGTGCCCACGGAAAGCCCTGCCTCTCAAGACAGGCGAAACCCGGCGGAAATGTGACCGCCGGGTTGGGCAACAGCACAGGTTTGAAGGCGTTTAGCCGTTGGCTTGGCGTCGCAGGAAGGCCGGAATTGCCAGTTGGTCGTCCTCATAGGATTGCTCAACATGGACATGCTGCTCGGGTTGCGGCACCGCAGGACGCTGGGCGCGGGCTTGCTGGGCAATCCTGGGTTCAGACCGGCGTTGCGGCGGCTGGGGAATTTGTGGTTCGGCGCTGCGACCCAGGCCGACATTGGCAAGGCGCTCAAAAATGCCTGGCTTCTTGCGCGTGGCGTGCTCGGCAATGTTCTCAATGCGGTTCTGCTGGGCCGCCACTTGGCGCTGGACAATGGCCGGGAAGGCTTCGATTGGCGGAATTCGGTTCTGCGGCGCGGGCTCGTGTTGCGGTGCTGCCGCGCGGGCGGCCATGGGGGCGGGCTTCACGATTTTCGCGGCCTCAGGTAGCTTGGGCATGGGGTGAAAAGTCCGATTGACCGATTCAGTTTCCGCACTTTCCCCGGCTTTGCTGGTGAAAGCTTCGTCGGCGAGGCCCGTGGC
>JANNFZ010000543.1:0-2241 GCA_031380375.1 Hyphomicrobiales bacterium | reverse complement strand
ATCCCGGCGAACATGAGGCCATCGTTACGCCGGAGTTGTTCGCCGCCGTCCAGCAGTTGCTGTCACAGCGCAAAAACCGCCGGCATGACACCAAGGGCCGCTCGCAGGCCCTTCTCGGTGGCGTCATCTTCGACGACCGGGGTAATCGCATGACACCGGTTCTTGCCACCAAGGGGACTATCCGCTATCGTTACTACCAATCCTGGGTTCTGGGCCATGGCCAGAAGGAGAAGGCGGGTTCGGTCACCCGAGTATCGGCCGGCGAGGTTGAGCAGGTAGTTATCGATGCCCTCATGAAGCGGTCTCCGGACTTGATAAGCACTTCCCAGGATATCGCTGCCCAGTCGCAGTTTATCCGTGCAACGATCAGCAAAGTGATGATCCACCCGCAGCATATCACCATTGAGCTCAAAGCTTCTGCGATAATGGTTCAGGACAGCGATGATGGGACATCACACGTTCCGCATCGTGATAGCGACATCCAACCGTCCGACGCGTTCTCGCATTTGGACAGACCCGAGACAATCACGATCCCTTGGGTCAAGCCCGCTCAGACGCGCGTGCGACAAATCCTGGGCGAGTCCAACGCGCAGCAATCGCCCCGGCCGATCAAGTCGGAAACACGAGCCAGGATCTTGACCGGTATTGCCCAAGGGCGCTCCTGGTTCAATCAACTCACCAGCGGCAAGGTGTCGGACATCGCTTCTCTCGCCCACAACCATGACCGTTCCGAGAAGTCGGTCCGCTCGCTACTGTCCCTCGCGTTTCTGGCACCCGACATCACGGATGCTGCCATCTCGAACCGGCTGCCGCGCGGCCTCGGCATCACCGATCTCACCGATCTTCCGGCAGACTGGACCGAGCAGCGGCGGCAGCTCGGATTGAGCTGAGTCCCAGGACGGCAAGTGTATTTTATTTGAGCTGGCACTTTGCTGCCCGGCTGACGACCCTTCCATGATCCAAATCGAGGCCGTGACCACAAACGGCTGTCAGTAGAAGTCGCCATGTTTCATGAAGGCCAAGGGCACAAAGGTGTCCGGTGACGAACCTGTCTCTGTTGAATTGCGAACCCGTCTCTGGCACGTGGCGATGTACGAGCTGGGAAAAAATCTGAACAGGCCGGAGACCGCCAGCCCATGGGGCAAGGATTTGCGGTGTGAGACTGGCCAATGACCAAGAACCAACCCGCATTTGATCTTTAAGTGACTGTTAATAGGGCAGAATTTGAGAAGTCCGACAGATGGCCAGTTCGCAAGGAACTGCTTGGTGGAGCGAAGGGGGATCGAACCCCTGACCTCGGCATTGCGAACGCCGCGCTCTCCCAACTGAGCTACCGCCCCTTTCACAGGTGATCCGGGCTTTTAGTCAGACGGTGGCAGAGCGTCAAGCTTGCTTGCGGCAAGGAGCCGCCCTACATGGGTTGGATCGCATCAACCGCTGCCCTGGACACTGTAATGCTGAACCCGTTTCTCTGGCTCATTCTTACGATTATCGATATCTATTTCTGGATCATCCTGGCCACCGTGGTGCTGAGCTGGCTGGTGGCCTTCGGCATTGTCAACGCTTCCAACCCCTATGTCCGGCAAATCGGCATGGCATTGCGGCGTCTGACTGAACCGCTTCTGGGGCCAATCCGCCGCTGGCTGCCGGACTTGGGAGGCATCGATGTCTCTCCGATCGTGCTGCTTCTGGCCCTGCAGGTGTTGAAGTATTTCATCGCCTATTATGGATCACGGCTGTTATGACCTCGCCGCTCCGCCCGGGCAAGGCCGTCCCGCGATAAGGTGACTGGAAATCCGGCAGCACCTGCGGCATGGGTGGCGGCGAAATTTGAAACGAGTGGGGAAGATTGAACATGGCGAACGTCATCGACGGCAAGGCTTTTGCCGAAGGCTTGAGGGGACGCATCGGCACGGCAGTTGCGGGCTTGAAATCGGCGCATGGCCTGACGCCCGGCCTCGCCGTCGTGCTGGTGGGCGAGGATCCGGCTTCCAAGGTCTATGTCGCCAACAAGGCGAAGCAGACGGTCGAGGTTGGCATGAACTCGTGGGAATACAAGCTCCCAGCCGAGGCACCGGAGGCCGACGTGCTGGCGCTGGTCGAGAAGCTCAATGCCGATGCCAGCGTTCATGGCATCCTGGTGCAGTTGCCGTTGCCCAAGCATATCGACTCGATGAAAGTCTTGACTGCCATCGCGCCAGCCAAGGACGTTGACGGCTTCCATGTGGTGAATGTCGGTAA
>JANNFZ010000343.1:0-2674 GCA_031380375.1 Hyphomicrobiales bacterium | reverse complement strand
GTGGGCGTGCAATTCATTCTGCGGGATGACCGCATTGACGAGTCCGGCGCGAAAGGCAAAATCCGCATCGACGATATCGCCGGTCAGCAGCATTTCCAGCGCATGCTTGGATGCCACATTGCGCGACAGGGCCACCATGGGTGTAGAGCAAAACAAGCCGATGCTGACACCCGGCGTGCAGAAACTTGCCCGCGGCGAAACATAGGCAAGATCGCAGCTCGCCACCAATTGACAGCCCGCCGCACTGGCCAGGCCATCGACTTCGGCAATGACGGCGCAACGATGCTGGCTGATTGCCGTCATCAGGCGGGCACAGGTATCAAAAATTCCCGCGAAATAGGCGGCCCCCTTGTCGTCGTCGCTGCGATGAGCCGTGAGTTGTTTGAGATTATGGCCCGACGAAAAGATTTTTCCTGACGACGACACGACGATCACCTGCACGGTCTTGTCCTGGTCGCAAGCATCGAATGCCTCCTGCAACGTCGCCATCATGCCTTCCGACAGTGAGTTTCGCGTGGCATCGTCATTGAGGACCAGATGGGCAATGCCACCTTCGCGCAAAAGCCGGACGAATTCCGTCATTCGTCTTCGCTCTCAAGCTGCTTCAGTTTTTCCCCATAGACCGGGTCCTTCAAAATGCCATCGACAACCTTGCGGTTGTTGTCCGAGGGAATCATGGCCTTGAGGGCGGCGACCATGCGGTCGCGCATGTCCTGGGCCATTTCCGTGTCTGCCTCAACCTCGACAATTTGCGCCCGGATGTCGGCGCTCTGGTCCTGCACAATGTTGCTGTAGGCAAAGCCCACCATGGTGATGGCAATGTTCCAGTCATTGACGGTGGCAAAGCCGAAGGACTTGATGTCGGCCTCAAACGCCTTGCCAAGGCTGTTGCCATCGACGAAGTCTTGCAGGTTTTCGTAGTTCTCGAGTTCGGCGTCCTTGTATTTCTCGCGCACCAGCACATAGGCATCGAGCGATTTGCGCGCCGTGTCATCGGTCAGCTCAACCGTTTCGACTGCCGGAATTTCGCCAACGCTGAAATCATCAACTTCGCCGCCCTCCAGATTAGGCAGCACATTTTCGGGATCGTCGGGATTGGTTGTGTCTTGCCCCGGCAATTGTTCCTGCGATTTGTCGGTGACAGGCGGCGTTTCGGCAGGTGCCACAGGCGCAGGCGCGACAGGAGCAGGGGTCAGTACAGGCGGCGCTGGCACGGGTGCCGGTTGGGTTGATTGCTGGGCAACACCTGTTTCGAGATCAATGCCGGACTGCGCAATGGCGTCAGTTTCGTAGGGTCGAATGCTCGCAACCGCCCCCGTGGCCCAAGCCAGGGTAAAACTTGCCATTGCTGCGAACGAGATGGCGCGCATCGCCCAATTGTCCTTTGGGTTGAGGATAATGGAGGATCGCCAGATCGGCTAGGAGAATTGTGCAGTCCAAAGGAAAATGAGGTACTATGAAACCACACACCTTTTCATTGGGTTTTCCTTGACACCGGGTGCCATGCCACCTATTCCCGCCCTCGACTTGACGCTCGTTCAAACGGGCGTTTTGCGTTTACGCCTGAACCCGAGAGACAAGACCCATGAAAACCTTTACCGCAAAGCCTGCGGACATCCAGAAGCAGTGGCTGCTGATTGACGCGGAAGGCCTGGTTGTCGGCCGCCTCGCCACCGTCATCGCCAACCGCCTGCGCGGCAAGCACAAAACCATTTTCACGCCCTCCATGGATTGCGGTGACAATGTCATCGTCATCAACTGCGAGAAAGCCGTGTTTACCGGCAAGAAGCTGAAGCAGAAAAAATACTATTGGCACACCGGTTTTCCCGGCGGCATCAAGGAACGCAACGCCCAGCATTATCTCGAGGGCAAGCATCCTGACCGCGTGATCGAGGCCGCCGTCCGCCGCATGCTGCCCGGTGCTTCGCTGAAGCGCCAGCAGCTCACCAATCTTCGCATCTACAAAGGCACCAGCCATCCGCACGAGGCACAGAATCCTGTGGTCCTCGACGTGAAGGCCATGAACGCCAAAAATTCGCTGAGGGGCTAATCCACATGGCTGAACAAACAACGCTCGCCAATCTCGGCCAGGCCATGGGGCTCGGTGCAACGCCTGCTGCCGTCGTGGCAACGCCAGTGCTGCCCAAGCTCGACAAGCAGGGCCGCGCCTATGCCACGGGCCGCCGCAAGGTCGCCACGGCCCGCGTATGGATCAAGCGCGGCAAGGGCAAGATCACCGTCAATGGCAAAACCTTTGAGCAGTATTTTGCGCGGCCCGTGCTGCGCATGCTGGTGCAGCAACCGCTGATCACATCAAACCGCTTGTCGGAACTCGATATTGATTGCACCGTTGTCGGTGGCGGTCTTTCCGGACAAGCTGGTGCGGTGCGCCATGGCCTTGCCCGGGCACTGACCAATATGGAACCGGAACTGCGTGGCATCTTGAAGAAGGGCGGCTTCCTGACCCGCGACAGCCGTGCCGTCGAGCGCAAGAAGTATGGCCGGGCCAAAGCCCGCCGCCGCTTCCAGTTCTCGAAGCGCTAAATCACCAACGATATCAACCGGAAAAGCCGTCCCTCGGGGCGGCTTTTTTTGTTCAGGGAAGGGCGCAGAACCAAAACCCCCGCGGCCGTTAACGACATGGATAAGTTTTGACGCAATAATCCCACGAAAG
>JANNFZ010000342.1:0-1777 GCA_031380375.1 Hyphomicrobiales bacterium | reverse complement strand
CCGCGTGCCTTTTCCGCTTCGAACAGGCCCTTGCGCGTCGAAATCATCAGTTTTTTCGTCATGCTATCCTCCCGACAAGGCCTGCATCACCCACACGACACTGTGGGCCGACACGGCATCTGATTGCCTGTTCAAATCGCTGATGGCCTTGCCATCAACCAGAATGCGCATGTGCTTTCGTACATGCCCCTGGTCATCCAGCACATAGGTGCGGAGCCGGGGATTGCTGGCAAAGGCTCCGTCGAGCACATTGCGAACCGTGCCGCCCGTGCTTTCCACGCTGGGGCAATCCACATGCCGCCTGAGGTTCGAGGTGAAATGGACCGTGGCCATGATGCGACAAAGCTATCACAATGCTGTTCTTTGACAATCCCGCTGCCCGGACTATCAGGGCGGACATGAAACGCCGCCTGTTCCTTAGCCTTGTCCTGTGGCCAGTCCCGGCCCTTGCCCATTCCCTGAAACACGGACAAATAGCCATTGGCCATGCCTGGGCGCTGCCCAGCGCCATTCCCGACGGCCAGGTCTTCATGCCGCTTCTGAACGAGGGCAATGCGGCCGATGCATTGGTGGCAGCTCGGACCGTTGCCGCGGCCTTTGTGGAACTTCGCCGCAACGCCCGCTATGATGACCCCGCCGAAACGCAATTCGATTTGGACCCCGGCAAACCCCTTGCCATGCGGCCGCAGGCTAGGCATTTGCGACTGGTGGGCCTGACGAAACCCCTGCAGGCCGGCGACCGTTTCACAATCGTTCTTGATTTTCTCAAGGCCGGGGAAATTGAGCTTGAATGCCACGTCGAGAATGTTCCTGGAGACTGAAACATGAAAGCCAAAATCACCTGGATCAACGGCCGCGCTTTTTTGGGAGAAAGCGGCTCCGGCCATGGCGTCATCATGGATGGCGCGCCTGAGGCGGGGGGGCGCAACATCGGCGTCCGCCCCATGGAAATGCTGCTGCTGGGCTTGGGAAGTTGCACCGCCTTCGACGTGGTCATGATCCTCGAAAAGGCCCGCGAGAAAATCACCGGCTGCGAAGTGGCGATGGAGGCCGAACGGGCAAGCGAAGAACCCAAGGTCTTCACCGCCGTCAAGATGATCTATACCCTGAGGGGTCATGGCCTGAAGCCCGCCGCCGTCGAACGGGCCATCAAGCTCTCGGCGGAGAAATACTGCTCGGCCTCCAAGATGTTCGAGAAGACCGCTACCCTCACCCACGAATGGAAGATCGAAGAGGCGTGAACTTCGCGTCGGCCATCGCTGTTGTTTTGGTGCTGGTGGCGAACCAATCCCGCGTTCTCTCTGGCGCTGAGATCATCCAGGCATTTGACGGCCAGACCATTGCCGGGGCCTATGCCGATGGCATGGCCTTCCGCGAGGCCTATCACCACGATGGCACGCTGAGCTATGTCGATGTGCGTGGGGGTTTTGGCGGGCAATGGTCGGTGCGCAACAATCTCTTCTGCACGTTTTACGCCGATATCGCCGGGGCCTGCTTTCGCATCGAGAAACTCAGCGGCAATTGTTTTGAATTCTTCGCCGCCGCCGAAAGCGAGGCGGAAGCGGTCAATCCCAAGGACAAGCCGCGCTACACCGCCCGCGCCAGCGTTGTGGGTTTGCGTGACACCTGCCCAGATGCCTTGCAGGTTTGACGACGTCCGTCATTCCGGCGAAAGCCGGGACCCATTCAAAATCGCAAGTTGGTTTCCGGCTTTAGCCGGAATGTCGAAACAGTGTAAACAAGGCACATGAACTATATCGTTCCCATCGCCCGTGGC
>JANNFZ010000340.1:0-2236 GCA_031380375.1 Hyphomicrobiales bacterium | reverse complement strand
GCCATTCGCCGAGATCGTGCCGACCTGGCCGATTTCTTCCGATGACTTCACTTTCTTGGAGCGCTTCTTGATGTCGTCGATGGCGCAGGCCACCGCGAGATCAACGCCGCGCTTCAGATCCATCGGGTTCATGCCGGCGGCGACGTTCTTGGCACCTTCGCGGACGATGGCTTGTGCCAGCACGGTTGCCGTGGTGGTGCCGTCGCCTGCCATGTCATTGGTCTTGGAAGCGACTTCGCGCACCATCTGGGCGCCCATGTTTTCGAACTTGTCTTCAAGCTCGATTTCCTTCGCCACGGTCACACCGTCCTTGGTGGAGCGCGGCGCGCCGTAGGACTTGTCGATGATGACGTTGCGGCCCTTGGGGCCGAGGGTGACTTTCACCGCGTTTGCGAGAATGTCGACGCCGCGGAGCATTTTCTCGCGGGCTTCACCGCCGAAGCGGACTTCTTTAGCAGCCATTGGCTTTATTCCTCTGTGTACTGATGAATTCTGCGGACTTCAGGGCGATGGACAATTATTTGTCCAGGACGCCCATGATGTCGGATTCCTTCATGATCAAAAGCTCTTCGCCGTCGATCTTGATTTCGGTGCCGGACCATTTGCCAAAAAGGATCATGTCGCCCTTCTTGACGTCGATCGGGGTCAGTTTGCCTGCCTCGTCGCGGCCGCCTGGGCCGACAGCGATGACTTTGCCCTGCATGGGCTTTTCCTGGGCGGTGTCGGGGATGATGATGCCACCCTTGGTTTTGGTGTCTTCCTCAAGCCGCTTGACGACAACGCGGTCGTGCAAAGGACGGAATTTCATGGATAGTCTCCTTAAGTCTTTGGTTTTATTGGATTACGGTGGAGCGTGATGCCCCGTCTCCCGCCCTGCTGGCACTCATGGAGGTAGAGTGCCAACAGCTGCAAGGGGAGATAGGCACGGGCCCACCCCAAGTCAAGGGGGCATCACACAGCAATGTGAATGTTCGTGCATTGAGTGGCGGCGTAGTAAACCTATGACAGCCGCCACAGAACAAGGTGCCATAATGAAAAGCGAAAAGTCCCGCATCCACCCCCTGTATGTCCGGGTGTTTCACTGGCTCAATGTCGTGGGCATGACGATGATGATCATGAGTGGCTGGCGCATCTACAATGCCTCGCCGCTGTTCAATTTCCGCTTTTACAATGAACTCACACTCGGCGGCTGGCTGGGCGGCGCCTTGCAATGGCATTTCGCCGCCATGTGGCTGCTGGTCATCAATTTCCTCATGTATCTGGTGTTCGGCCTTGCCACCGGGCATTTCCGCCGCCGCTTCACGCCGGTTTCGCCGAAGAGCGTCATCGTGGACTTGGGCAAGGCCATCCGGCGCAAGCTGCCGCATGATAATCTCCGTTACAACGCCGTGCAGAAGACGGCCTATATCGGCGTCATCGCGGCAATCATCCTCACCATCACATCGGGCCTTGCCGTGTGGAAGCCGGTGCAGTTCCAGGAAGTGGCAGCGCTCATGGGCGGCTATGAGGGCGCGCGCTTAACGCATTTCTTCGGCATGACGGCCATTTGCGCTTTCATCGTGGTGCATCTGGCCCTCGTGCTGGTGGTGCCGTCAACCCTCATTCCGATGATCACCGGATGGGCAAAATCATCCCACGCAGACAAAGGGCAAACATCATGAGCAAGATCCTCCAGCCTTCGAAGGCGCTGTTCAATGTCGAGCGCCGCAAATTCCTGACCGGCGCTTTAAGCCTCGGTGCCCTCACCATGCTGACGGGTTGTGATGCCACCGACCCGGCCATCGCCGACCGCATTCTCTCGGCCATGTCGAAATGGAACGACGACGTGCAGCTCGCCATCTTCAACCCGAACAAGCCCGCCCCCGTTTACACCGAAGCCGACATCACCGACCCCTTCCCCTTCAATGGCTATTATTCCGAATCCCAAGTGATCACCGTGCCGGAGGAAGGTTTCAAGCTCGAACTCTCCGGCCTCATCGACAACCAGAAACCCTGGACGCTGGCGGAACTCCGCGCCCTGCCCCAGGAATCGCAGATCACTCGGCACATTTGCGTTGAGGGCTGGAGCGCCATCGGCAAATGGGGCGGGGTGCCGTTTGGTGATTTCCTGCGCCGCGTGGGGGCTGACACCAAGGCGCGCTATGTCGGTTTCAAATGCGCCGACAAATATCATTCATCGATCGACATGGCGACGGCACTGCATCCGCAAACCATATTGGCGCTGACCTTCCGCGAC